>JAYELX010000069.1:0-24632 GCA_034717875.1 Chloroflexota bacterium
GGGAATTTGTTACAGGTCTTGACTGACAGCTTGCAACAGGGCATTGAGATACTGCCCATGCCCGTGCTTTACGAGCAACTGACCGGCAAGGTCCCCGTTGAACACATCGGCGATCATTGGTCGGTATCCATGCCAATCGAGCACCCGGGAACCCGCGCCTTCTCACATTTTAGTAAGAGAATTTTCGATATTATTTGGGCTTCGCTGGGTTTGATTTTCCTGGCAGCAACATTTCCCATCCTCGCTGCTGCAATTTACTTAGATTCGCCTGGCCCCATTTTTTACACTCAGGAACGCGTGGGTAGGCACGGGCGCATTTACCAAGTATACAAATTTCGCTCCATGATACCCGATGCCGAGCGGGGTAAAGCAATCTGGGCCAAGTTTGGTGATGAGCGCGTCACCAGAGTAGGGCGTATTTTGCGCAAGATGCACCTTGACGAGTTTCCCCAATTCATCAATATTTTAAAAGGCGAGATGAGTGTAGTAGGGCCACGGCCAGAAAGACCTGAATTTGTAGAGGAATTAACCCAAGAAATTCCGTTTTATAAAGTGCGCTTGGCCGTTAAGCCCGGCATGGCCGGTTGGGGTTTGGTGAATCAGGGCTATGGCGCATCGATAGAAGACGCTCTGGTAAAATTGCAATATGATTTATATTACATCAAGCATCAATCTTTATGGCTGGATTTAGTTATCTTGGGGCGAACATTTTTAGACGCATTCTCTTTCGGCGGGCGGTGAAATAGCGTTGGTTACTTCGCATCAACCGGCGTTTGCTACCTGTCGTAACTTGGATTACCGCCTTATCCACTGCTACTCATTTCGTATATTGTTTTGGAGAAAATCTTGAAATTCGATACAGTCATAATCGGTGCTTCATCCTCGGGTCTATATGCTGCTGAGCAATTAGCGCAGGCGGGGTTGCGTGTAGGCGTTTTCGAGCGGCAAAAAGAATTGGACCCCGCTCGCCGCACATATATCATTACCCCACACTTGCAGAAATTGATGAAAGACGTGCCCGATATTATTTTGCATCGTATTGATACCCTGGCGGTGGAAACACCCAATGCCAGCGTGAAAATTCCTTTGTCGCAGCCAGATTTGGTGCTGGAGCGTAAACAGATCATTCACCGGATGGCGCAGCGGGCAAAAGATGGGGGTGCGGAGTTATTTATGGGCTATAGTTTCCGCGGGGTTGATCAATCGACGATTCAATTCGAGAGAGAGGGTGAGAGGCTGCAAGTTGAAGCGCGATCTATCATTGCTGCTGATGGTGCTTTCAGCTGTGTGGCCGAGGCTGCTGGGATTACCCAACCTGAGACCGTGCCGCTGGCCCAGGCTGAAATTGACCTGCCCGCAGAGTGGGATGCCTCGGTGACCAAAGTTTGGTTCGATATAGACGAAACGCGTTTCTTTTATTGGATGATTCCTGAATCGGAGAGTCGGGGTGTCGTTGGGCTAATAGGGGCAGAAGGCTCAGACGTGCGTGCTTTGTTGGATCGATTTATGGACAAGCATGGTTTTCAAGCTCAAGCCTATCAAGTTGGGCAGGCTGCCATGCACCGACCAGGTTTACGCCCGTGGGGTCAAGTTGGGCATCTGCCCGTATATCTCGTCGGCGACGCGGCCGGCCAAGTCAAAGTGACCACGGTTGGCGGCACTGTGACCGGTTTCTGGGGAGCGCAGGCCGTGGTTGAAGCCATTTTAGATTCCAGACCATACCATCGTACCTTACGCCCGTTGAAGCGCGAGTTAAACATGCACTGGCTGATTCGGTTTCTGTTGGAACGGCTGGACAATGATGACTACGATCGCATGGTTGAGCTGATCAGTCCTGCGGTGGTTGATTTTCTTGCCCAGCGCAACCGTGATGAGATGGCAGGGGCATTCTGGAAATTGTTGCTTTTACAACCGAGGTTTGTTGGCTTTGCCGCTCGATTTATACTAAAAAAATAAACTGCAAGTTTCAAAGCGGCTTGTTTCGTTTTTGAAAACCTGTGAATGGAATACTTCACAGGTTTTTGTTTAATGTACAGAAACTAGGATTGCGTATAGCCATAACCATATAAATAATCTGCAACCCATAACACAAAAAATAACTCACCACCTTCCTCCATCACTCACTTTACCCCGCCATCAATTCAGCCGAAGTTAAAAAGTTGTACTTGTATTGGCCTAAAAACCCAGATGAAAGAAAGAAACTTGGGCAGGTGTTTCGAGCGATTGACGATGAAATTTACTTACACACCCAAAAACTTGCTGCTCTTCAACAGCAGAAAAAAGGACTTATACAGCGCCTGCTGACGGGTGAAGTGCGGGTGGAGGTTTAAAACCCGAAAGGTTTCCGAATGAGCTGTGACAGTTCAGGTATCTTTTGTAAGCAAGATAGCATAAATCAGAAGACCCTGATGAAAACCTTTCGGGTTTGGGTACAAAATGAGCAAAACAACAGCACTACAACACGATCAGTACTATCATATCTATAACCGCGGCAACAACCGCGAAACGCTGTTTCGGCAGGAGCGCAACTACCATTATTTCATTCAATTATATGCTAAATATATCTATCCGATAGCAGACACTTTTGCCTATTGTCTGCTTCCTAATCACTTTCATTTTCTAGTGCGGATCAAATCGGAAAAAGAGATCCTAAAAGCCCGAAAGGTTTTCACTAGAACCGCAAATGGAAAGCACTCTTCGAAAACAAAGGAAACCACAATTCAGCAACCGAAAATGAAACCTTTCGGGTTTCCGAAGATTTCCTCCCCCAGTCAGTACTTTGGTAATTTGTTTAATGCTTACACTAAGGCCATCAACAAAGTTTATGGCCGCACCGGCAGCTTGTTCGAAAAACCTTTCCACCGGAAGTTGGTCACCGATGACAACTACTTCTGTCAACTGATTTTATACATCCATTTCAACCCGCAGAAACATGGCCTGATTGACGATTTTCGCCTGTGGCCGTTCTCATCCTACGCAGCCTTGCTCTCCGAACAACCGACCCGACTGAAACGGGATGAAGCGCTGGCCTTCTTCGACAATCGCGAAATCTTTATCCTGCAACATGACAATTATAAACCTGGAGAGCTCGATGAAGAATGATGATGCAAAACCGAAAGGATTTTGTGGGTTTCGTTGAAAACTGCTGTCATCCATATTCAAGGCGACCTTCGTATTTATGACTCATCGGGGAATCTTCCGGGATTTGGAAACCCAGCGATGGTATAATTAGTTAAACCAACCTCATTCTTGTAGATACTGAAAACGAACATGGAAAACCAATCAGCGTATATCTGGGATTACGACATCAGCGAAAGTGACTTTCGAGCCATGCTGGCTGGTGAATTAACCCTGGGCCGTCTGGGCCAAGACTGGGCTGCCATCCGGCTGTTGGAATACGCAACTTATGCTGAAATCATTCGCCTGCTTGGATACCGCCGCCTGATTGACGACTGGCCGCGTTGGCGGGAGCGGGTTCGCAGTGAAAGCAGAAAGCGAGGCTTCGATTTTCTGGCAAGTTGGTTGCCTGAACACCACCCAGAGCTGCTATCCAAATAAGTGAGACATGTATGTGAGCGACCCTCTCTATATCCACAAGCTCTATCCATTCCAGGATGAAGCCCTGCAGATCATCAATCAGATCGAGACCGGGTTTTATCTGACCGGCGGCACAGCCGCGTCGCGTGGTTATCTGAACCATCGTTATTCAGATGATCTCGATTTTTTTGTCAACGATGATATTAATTTTGGCCTGTGGGCTGATCGGGTGATCAAGACATTGAATACAGCCGGGGATTGGGAGCTGGAAATCGTTTCTCGCTATGATCGTTTTGTGCGCTTGAATCTCGTTCGGCCAGAAACTACTCTCAAGCTAGAATTGATCAATGACGTGCCGTCTCGCGTCGGGCAGGTGACCGCCCATCCTACCCTGGGTAAGCTCGATAGCGCCGAGAACATTCTGGCCAATAAGCTCACAGCCCTAATCACTCGCCAGGAACCGAAAGACCTGGCAGATGTCTGGGGGTTTTGTTGTCAGATGAACCTTTCCCTAAAGCAGGCCATCACAGGCGCGCAAGGCAAGGCTGCCGGGATATTTCCGGCAGACCTGTCCAGGGTATTGCTGAGCACTTCCAAAGATGATTTCGATCTCATTCGTTGGATACATCCCCCCTCTGCCAATGATTTCATCAAGGATTTACATAAATTAGGCGAAAATCTTATCCTGGTGGATTAACCGCGGTGTATGGGGAAAATAAATTCATATTGAGTTTAGTTAGGAGTATGAGAAATTATGGCCCGTAAAAAAGCCATCCCTGATGAAGTACGCGCCAAAGTCGAGCACATAGTGGCCGATTTCAATCGCGAAACCTTCAAGAATTCAGGCATTGCCTACTCGGTCCATTACCAAGGCAAATATCTTTACCTGAAGCGCAATGAGTATGGCGATCCAAGCCCCATTTGCCGCTTGACCTACACCGGCGAAATGGACGCATGGAAATTCGCCATCTACAAGTACTCGGCCGATCGTTTTGATCCCGAAGAATGGTTTTTTCCCGGAACCGGTGAAGTTGACGGAACCGTCACAGGCGCAATGCGGGCAGGGTTGCAGGCTTACCCAGTGTAATTTCTGTGCCCCAGCAGCAAGAGTTCCTTTCGGTTATTGGGGTATGCGTTTGCGAATACCAAATGATGAATAAAAAAAACGAGCCGAATTTAGAAAATCAACCTATTGAGCAGCGTATCTTTTTAAGTTATAGCCGCGAGAATACATCTATCATGAAGCGCATCTTGAAAAAGCTTGAAAGTTATGGATTTTCAGTGTGGATCGATGATAATCTAATCCTGGGGACAGAATCATGGAAAACAGCGATAGAAGATGCGATTCGACAGTCACAAGGATTGGTTGTGATTATGTCACCCAATTCGAAGGAGTCTTTATGGGTTGAGAGAGAATTAGATTTTGCTAGAGTGCAGGGCGTAAGGATATTTCCCGTTTTGGCAGCAGGGGAAGAAAACAATGCCATACCAAATCGTTATAGAAGTCACAGTCCCCAAGCTAAATATCACGTTACAATACTGTGAAGCCTCTCCCGTGTCAAGAAAAAAGTGCGGCCTGCCTCAATGCGCGATTTTCAATCTCAACCATAAGGTGTCTCAATGTCCATTAAATCCCTCGATATTTTAAACCCAATCATAGGTTTGGTTACTGAAGATCAGAATAAATCCCTGCAGGATTGGCGTGAACACACCTTCACAGCGGTACTCTCTGTCGGTGTCATTGCTGGCCTAATCGCTTATCTGATTAACTTGACCAACGGAATCAAGAGACATGACTGGCTTATAGTAACCATCATTAGTGTGGCTATTATTTGGGTTTTATGTATTCGATTTATTCCCAATCTTCCCTACAAAACACGTGTGATAGGCTTCTTGCTTATGTTTTATTATCTTAGTTTGTCGACAGGAATAGCCAAAGCAGCAGTTGGGGATAGCCGAATATGGTTCATGTCAGGTTCTATATTAGCAGCAGTTTTTTTAGGAGGTTGGGCAGGGACTTTATCCTTTGGCATCAGTCTGGTTAGTTGGATAGCGATAGGTTTATTATTCCAAAATGGGATTCTGGATTATCCCTATGCGCATCTGGTGGATTTGATACGGCCGGGAAATTTTTTCCTTTGGACTAATACGGGCATTTCGATCTTCGCAACTGGAATGACTGTAATGGCTTCTATTACGGCAATTCTAAGCAATCTTAACAAATCCTACGAGCGAAGTCGTTCACTGACGACGAAATTGAAGGAAGAAATCTCGGAACGCAAGCTGGCGGAAGAGAGGCTGAGGGGGAGTGAGGAAAAGTATCGGCATCTTGTTTATAACTCTCCTAATCTAATTATAGAAATTGATGAGGATTTTTTTATTCTTGCCTTGAATCCCGCCATGGCTAAAAGTCTTGGACATGAGGCTGATAGTCTCGTCGGTGTAAATATCTTAACGATTTTGCCAAAGGAGGCAAATAAACATCGAATAGAAGCAGCACAAGAAGCCTTGGCCGATAATAAAACTATCAGCTTCGAAGATGAAAGAGAAGGCAGATTCTTTCAAAATATCTTCGTTCCTTCTATGGAACGCCGAACTGTCCAGATTATTGCTCATGATATCACCGAGCGTAAGCGTGCAGAGAATATTTTAGTAGAATATCAGCAACACCTCGAAGACTTGGTAGACGAACGCACTGATGAGTTGCGGCACGAAATGGTCGAGAGAAAGCGAGCAGAGAAGGCAGCATTGGCAGCACAGAAATTGGCCGACCTGGGCATGTTGACCACTGGTGTAGCACATGAACTTAATTCGCCACTGCAGGGTATTATGAGCACAAGCGACTATTTACTCATGAGTCTTGATAAAGTTGGCTCGGATCCAGCTTTCTTGCGAGAGCAAGTTGAAAGCATCAATGAGAATGTGTTGCGATGTGCAAAGATAGTGCATTCCTTGCGTTTTTATGCGCGTACATCTCCAGACGATTTTACTCCCCAAAAAATTGACAAATTAATCAAAAACACCTTGCTACTTACAAAGCACCAATTTGAATTATACGACAATGTCTCGATTGTCACGGAGATCGCAGAGGATATACCCCCATTGATCTGTAGTCGTGATCAAATCATGCAAGTGTTGATTAACTTGTTGACCAATGCTCGCGATGCTATGCCTGATGGAGGCCAGATCACCATTCAGGCCAGTCACTACCCAGAGCACAGTCAAATATTATTACGCGTTATCGATAATGGTCAGGGGATACCCAACGAGTTTGATGAACAAATCTTCAAGCCGTTCTTCACGACCAAGCCTGTTGGCAAAGGCATTGGTCTGGGGCTATTTATTGTTGCGGGGATTGTGCGCGCCCATGGAGGAGATATCGATGTTCGAAGCATCCCTGATGAGGGTACAACGTTTACACTGACTTTTTCCGAGCACCCTTGCCAGGATCCGTTGCCGCCAGCAATGCTTGGGCGTTACGCTGATTGGGTTTGACTTTTGATACAAGCATTGGTATCATTGCCCATTGTGGATTGGATCAAGATGAAAGAAAGGAGTTGACGTTGCTATCAGATTACACCTTCATCGGAATCTTCGTCGTTGTGGCCATTGCTTTTCCCATGATCGCTCTGGCCCTAGCTTATTTCGTTCGTCCTAAAAAACCCAATACAGTAAAATCTTCTATTTATGAATGCGGTCTCGAGACAATTGGCGAAACGTGGGTGCAGTTTAGAGTTCAGTATTATCTTTACGCCCTCGTTTTCGTTATATTTGATGTCGAGACCGTTTTTCTTTATCCGTGGGCGGTAGCTTACAACAAGCTCGGCATTTTTGCTCTGGTGGAGATGTTCATCTTCCTGGCCATTCTGGTCGCTGGGTTGGCCTATGTTTGGCGCAAGGGCGCATTGGACTGGAATTGAGCATATTTTGAATCGGGAAATCTATGACTGCCACCTCGTTCCATCCGCTCTGCGGTGGAACATCTCATAATCACTCCCGCACGGGCGTTAACGCACCGTGCTAAATTTGCGAAGCCCGTTCGGGCTAGCACTTTGCGTGCCGTTGAGCCTTCTTGCTAATGTGTTGAAAGGGCAGCGGTGGAATGCCTCATTACTTACAATGCAATCAAAATCGAGAAATCTATGAAAAAAGAAGAGGAATTGATCGAAGAAAAGCTCAAAAAGAATATTTTTCTCACCACGGTTGATGCAGCTTATAACTGGGGACGAAAGAGTTCCGTGTGGCCAGTTTCTTTTGGACTGGCTTGCTGCGCCATCGAGATGATTAGCGCTGCTGCTGCCCGCTATGATTTCTCCCGCTTTGGCATGGAGATCATGCGCGCTTCTCCTCGTCAAGCTGACTTGATGATCGTGGCTGGCACTGTCACACAAAAGATGGCCCCGGCCGTGTTGCGTATCTATAACCAAATACCTGAGCCAAAATATGTGCTGGCAATGGGTGCTTGTGCTACAGGCGGAGGCCCTTTCCCCAGCTACGCCGTGCTGCAAGGGATTGATGAAATTTTGCCGGTAGATGTTTATGTGCCCGGTTGTCCACCTCGTCCCGAGGCCCTTATACATGGTTTTATGAAATTACACGATGAAATCATGGAACAATCTATCAAAACAGTATCCTGGTATCAAAAAGATCAGGCCCAATAAGTGGAGGGACGAGGAGGCTGCAAAGTGACTAACGAAGAGATTCTTGCCAATTTGAAGGGGAAATACCCTGATGCTGTTGTAGACGTGCCGGAGTTGATTGATTTCACTGTAGTTGTCAAACCAGAAACACTGCTAGATGTAGCTGTTTTTTTGCGCGACGAATGTGGGCTAGATTATGTCGCTGATGTGACCGCGGTGGACAGGCCGGAGTGGTTCGAGATGGTCTATCACTTGTACTCCATCAAAGATCAAACTCCGGAACCATTTGTGCTGAAAGTCTACCTGGAAGACAAGCAAAATCCAGTACTGGCGTCAGTCACGCCCTTATGGCTGGGGGCGGATTTTCAGGAATGCGAGGTCTATGATTTGATGGGTATCACCTTTGAGGGCCATCCCGATCTCAAGCGTATTTTGCTCTGGGATGGATTCCCTGGGCATCCCTTACGCAAAGATTTTGAAAATAAAACCTATACATTCAAGCAATTAGAAACAACACGCCCTAAACATTCGGCCAGTTAAGCAATTGAAGTATTCACCCCCCTCTAACTCCCCCCGCCACGGGGGGAGAACGGCTTTCTTATACGCCTAAGCAAGTCCCCCTGCTCTGAAGGACTCCCTTGGGAGATGCGGCGAGAGTTAGGGAGGCGGGAAGTGAACGATTACAAATCGAAACTATCTGCGAGGACCGGAAATGCTCAAAACTGAAACCATAACCCTGAACTTGGGACCTCAACATCCATCGACGCATGGGGTCTTTCGACTCAAGTTAAAGCTAGACGGTGAGTTAGTACACGATCTGGAGCCAGTTATGGGCTATCTACACCGTGGCATCGAGAAGTTGAGCGAAGAGCGCACCTATGTTCAGGTCGTGCCTTTTACCGACCGTCTCGACTACATTTGCGCCATGACCAATAACCAGGCCTATGCAATCGCCGTTGAAAAGCTAGCCAACATCGAAGTGCCAGAAAGAGCAGAGTACATCCGCGTAATCATGGCTGAGTTTACTCGTATTATCAACCACATGTTGGCTGTAGGCTTTCTATGGAATGAACTTGGGGCTTATTTTACTCCGCTTATTTATTGTTACCGCGAGCGAGAACGTATCCTCGACCTCTTCGAGAAGACATGCGGATCGCGCATGTCCTGCAACTATATGCGCCCCGGTGGGGTATCTGCTGATTTGCCGGATGGCTTCATCCCTGAGGCCAAGAAACTCAACGCTCATCTCGAAAAATTCACAGATGAACTCGACCGCATGCTCAGCGAGAACGAGATTTTCATCTCGCGCGCAGTCGATATAGGTGTATTAACCGCTGATGACGCTATCAACGCATCAATCACTGGGCCAATGCTGCGTGCTTCAGGTGTGCCTTACGACATCCGCAAAGTAGATCATTATTCTATCTATGATCGCTTTGATTTCGACGTGCCTACCTGCAAGCACGGTGATGTTTGGGACCGTTATTATCAGCACATCTTGGAAATCTATCAAAGCATTGGCATCATCGATCAAGCTTTAGACAGTATTCCTGACGGCAAGGTGATGAATAAATCCGCAGCGCGTGCTCTCCGCCGGCCTCCAGAAGGTGAAGCCTACGGACGTATTGAGTCTCCAAAAGGAGAATTATCTTTTTATGCCGTCAGTGATGGCTCAAAAAACCCTTACCGCTTGCGTATACGTCCACCATCAATGATTAACCTTACTGCCCTTAAAAAGATGTGTAAGGGGCATAAAATCCAGGATGTCATCGTCATCTTGGGTAGTATTAACATAGTTCTAGGCGACGTTGATCGTTAGTGTGCACGCAAATGTTGTCAACGTTGTGAAAAGTAAGCCAACGTCGGTTCGCTGTGCGTCCCTTCGGGAAGTAAATTCGGAGCGCGCTTTGCGTGCCTTTGGCATGCGGAGAATTTGTATCGAAACCAGTGAGCGGCTCCTTGGTAGGAATATCTTGGTATCAAATCGCTTGGTCTCGATACATCCTGCGCTATCGCTGCGGACACTCGACCGGCACTGATAGAAATCGATGATAACTCTTAAGTGCATACGTTAATGGTTTATTACTTGCAATTCTTTTGGAGCATGGTATGGAATTTCTGAACAACCTATTCGTCAATATTGGACTCTGGTTCTCCGATTGGCTGGCGGGGTTTCTGCCTGCGTGGGCAACGGAACTCGTTGTCGGGTTGATAATTTCTATCATCCTCATCATTATTGGCTTTGTCGCTGTGCTGATTCTAACCTGGGGTGAACGCAAGGTCATCGGCCGCGTCCAAGATCGGATTGGCCCCAACCGTTGGGGCCCTTACGGCATCTTTCAACCAATAGCCGATGGAATTAAGATGCTCACAAAAGAAGATATTGTCCCCGATGGTGCCGATTATTGGGTGCATCTCCTGGCCCCCATTATTATTATCGTCCCAGCTTTACTTATTTATGCCGTGCTGCCTTTCGGGGATAGGCTGCGGGGTGCCGATCTCAACATTGGTATTCTTTATATTGTGGCTTTAAGTACCATTGGCACCATCGCCATTCTGATGGCCGGGTGGTCGTCAAATAACAAATATGCTTTGTTGGGTGCCTTCCGCGCTGTGGCGCAACTTATTGCCTACGAAATCCCGATGGTGCTGAGTATTATTTCCGTGGTGCTGCTGACTGGTTCTATGTCCATGGTCAAGATCGTGGAGAACCAGACCGTGCCCTATATAATTGTGATGCCAATCACTTTCCTGGTTTACATGATTGCCGCCGCCGCCGAGTTATATCGGGCCCCATTCGACATGGTTGAAGCCGACTCAGAATTGGTGGCGGGATATTTCACCGAATATAGCGGCATGAAATTCGTGATGTTCTTCATGGCCGAATACGTCAATCTTTTAGCTATGGCGGGGATAATCACCAGCATGTTCCTGGGAGGCTGGCATTTCTTTGGGCTAGAAGGCCTTTTCCCTGTACTGGGCCCATTTATCTTCTTTGCTAAATCTGGTGTGGTGATTTTAATTTTTTGGTGGATCCGCAGCACCTTCCCACGCATTCGCATTGACCACATGTTGGGGCTGGCCTGGAAATTCCTTGTCCCCTTGTCTCTGGCCAATCTTATGCTTGTTGGGTTGGTTGACAAATTAGTGGATGGAGACTACCTCACGTCTATTGTTCTCTTGGCAGTCAATTTAATTGAGGCCGCGATTGTGATCGCTATTTTGAGTCTGGCGGGAAAGAAGACGCGCTCAAAAAGATTGCAGCGGATCACCTCTCGACATAAAAATTATTAGAACCAAACGCTGTATCATCACTCGAGGTATTTTATGATCATTCGAGGTATGTTAAAAGGTTTATCGGTCACCCTCAAGCACTTTGTGCAGACCTATATGGGACATACTGGAATTCGTGATGGAGAGCGACCTGATCCTACCTTAGGTGGATTATTCACGGTGCAGTATCCCGAGGAAAAATTACCCATGCAGCCCCGTTTCCGAGGGGCATTAATGCACTTGCGGGATGCTGAAAGCGGTAAGCTCAACTGTACAGCCTGCGGCTTATGTGTACGCGCTTGCCCTCAAGGTTGTATCGAGGTAGAAGGCAAGGGTAAAGGTAAAGAGCGCAGGGCATCAACCTTTACCTACACATTATCCCGATGTATATTTTGCCGCCTGTGTGTTGAGGCTTGCAACTTTGACGCTATCGAAATGAGCCATGAATATGAATTGGCCACTTATACCAAGGATACTGTTTGGGATTTAGATAAACTTTTAGCCCTGGGTGATCAGTACGATGTTCATGAGTCAGGCAAGGATTGGAATTAGATATGGTACAAATAATCGTTTTTATTATTTGCAGTCTCATAACCTTGGGGGCTGCTGCTGCGGTTGTGACATCTAAGAATCTCTTTCATAGTGCCCTTTATTTGATGCTATCCTTTGTGGGTGTGGCTGGTTTGTATGTGCTTCTGGAAGCCCCCTTCCTAGCCGCCGTGCAGATTTTAGTGTATGTGGGCGCCATTGCTGTTCTAATTGTCTTTGCAATTATGCTCACCCGCCGCTTGATGGCCAAGGACTTGGTGCAGCGTAATGCGCAGTGGGCCTGGTCCGCTTTGGGGGCCGTGCTCCTCTTTGCAGTTCTGAGTGTGATTTTGCTGCGGGTCAATTGGCCCGTTGTTGATGCAGTTGTGCCGGATGAAACTATCACCATCCTGGGCCAAGACCTGATGGGTACCTATATGCTGCCTTTCGAGGTAGCCTCGGTACTACTTCTGGTAGCTCTGGTGGGTTCGGTTATCATTGCTCGAGATAAAGAATAGTTAAGGAGCTTTTCATGCCTGTTTCTTTAGATTGGTATTTGATCGTTGCCGCTGCACTTTTTTGCATTGGCCTATACGGGGTTTTGTCCCGCCGTAACGCGATTGGTATTTTGATGGGCATCGAATTGATGCTCAACGCTGTCAACATAAATTTGGTTGCCTTTTGGCGGTATTTATCGCCCTCTACATCTACTGGTCAGGTATTTGCTATTTTTGCCTTTACGGTAGCTGCGGCCGAGGCCGCTGTCGGTTTAGCACTAATCATCGCTATTTATCGCAGCCGCGATACAGTGATCATCGAAGATATTGACTTACTGAAAGAATAACAGAGAGGAAGCCGATGCAAGAATTCTTCTTTAACCTGACTTGGCTGATACCCCTTTTCCCCTTATTGGCTTTTGTCATCATAATTTTATTCACCACCCAAAACCGCAAACTCAGCCACAGCATCAGCATTGCAGCCATTAGTCTATCGTGGCTGATTGGATGGGGTGTGGTCTTTAGTGCTTTTGCCACCCCACACCTGGGAGAACACCCGATCCAGATGACCGTTCCCTGGTTCCCTACTGCCTCCACAACCTTCGATATCGGAATATGGATTGACCCTTTGATGGCAGTAACCTTGTTCATGGTGCCATTCGTCTGTCTGATGATTTTTATCTATTCGGTGGGCTACATGGGTTATGGCACGGAAGAAGTTGATCCGCACTACTCCCGCTTCTTTGCCTACATCGCTCTCTTTGCCTGCGGGATGCTTGGTTTGGTAGTATCGGAGAACCTGCTCACGCTCTTTATCTCGTGGGAAATCATGGGTCTGTGTTCCTATCTTTTGATTGGATTTTGGTTCGAAAAGAACTATCCTGACCCCAATAAGATAACCCCGCGCGAGGCTGGCTTGAAGGCCTTCCTCGTCACCAAGGTGGGAGATCTTTTCTTATTGCTGGGCATTCTTTATCTCTATAGTCAAGCCGGCTCGTTGAGCTACGCCGACACGTTCTTCAATCCAGAGCTTTTACATCGATTAGCCACAACCCCAGCGCTGCCTATCTTTGGGGGCTGGTCGGCAGCATCGGTTATTGCAATGCTTATGTTCGGTGGGGCTGTAGGTAAGAGCGCACAATTTCCGCTGCATGTTTGGTTGCCTGATGCCATGGAGGGCCCCACTCCAGTCAGCGCGCTCATCCATGCGGCCACCATGGTTTCGGCGGGCGTATTCCTTGTAGCTCGTATATTCCCCCTGCTCAACGTCGTAGTTGAGTTGGAGCATCACAATCCAACCATGGGGGTGATTGCCTTCATTGGCGCCTTCACCGCCTTGTTCTCATCCATCATCGCTGTGGCTCAGAATGACATCAAAGGAGTGCTGGCCTTCTCGACCATCAGCCAGCTTGGCTACATGATCGCCGCGCTAGGAATTGGTGCTTATGTAGCCGGGACATTCCACCTTGTCACCCACGCCTTCTTTAAAGCGCTGCTTTTCATGGGCTCCGGCTCTGTCATCATTGGATGTCATCACGAGCAGGACATGATG
Source organism: Chloroflexota bacterium (assembly GCA_034717875.1). Classification (GTDB taxonomy): domain Bacteria; phylum Chloroflexota; class Anaerolineae; order Anaerolineales; family UBA11858; genus JAYELX01. The sequence goes on from JAYELX010000069.1 coordinate 14,028, forward strand.
GAATTGGGCGGTTTGAAGAAGAAAATGCCGCGCACCTTTTGGACTTTTGTGGCCGGCGGATTTGCTTTGTCGGGCTTCCCCATCATCACAGCGGGATTCTGGAGCAAGGATGAAATTCTAGCCCATGCCTGGCACGAGTTCCTGCATCAGGGCGTGATTTCCTGGCCTTTCTTCGTTTGGCTGCTCTTGACCATTGCCGCTTTCCTGACTGCGTTTTACACCGCTCGACAAATTTCGCTAACTTTCTTGGGCAAACCCCGCAGTCATCATGCCGAACACGCCCACGAAACGCCAAATACTATGACCATCCCGCTGATACTCCTGGCTTTTTTCGCTCTGACTCTGGGTTTTGCTGGCATCCCTGAGGAAATTATCGGTCATGGCAACAACTTCTTCCATCATTTTGTCGGCCACGAATATGCCGCCACACCCCTGAGTGTGCCGGTTATGCTGCTCTCCGCGGCTCTGGCCGTTGGTGGCTTGGGGTTAGGCTGGCTGGTATATGGCCGCAACCCGCTGGCCCATGGGGAGATGGACCCTCTGGAAAGGGGCATGCAGAAGATCAAGCTGGGCTGGTTTTATGAAGCCATGCGTAATAAATTCTATTTTGATGAGCTATACCAAGCTACCTTTATTCAAGGCTCTCTCAAACTGGCGGATATATTCTACAAGATCGACAACCGCTGGATTATTGATCCTATCATCAATTTAGTAGGTAGAGCGGGAGTTGCACTGGCCAAGTTCAGCAGCTTCTTAGATTCTCGTTTTGTAGATGGTGCGGTGAATTGGACGGGAAAGGTGGTAACTGTTCTTAGTAGACTATACCGTCTCTTCGACATACGTGTAGTCAATGCTATTGTTGATCTAGTGGGGCACTTGACCCAGCGTGCGGGCGGTAAATTGCGGTCTATTCAGACGGGACGCGTGCAGAACTACTTGATGTTGGTCTTGATCACTGTGCTTATGATGCTGGGATTGTATTTAGTTTACTTGTCCTGAGCGACTTTCGACTGCGCTCACTGAATGGCTAGCGAGCGAGCGCATTTTGTTGTTTGTATAAAATTTAGGAGGAACTGTTAATGAGCTTTCCTATCTTGACTGTAATCATCTTAACCCCTTTGCTGGGATCTATCGCGATACTTTTCATCCCCAAAGAGCGGGATCGCTTGGTCACCAGATTGTCAATTGCCATTAGTTTTGTAGTGCTCATTTTGGCCATCGTGCTAGTGGTCAGCTACGACAAAGTGGCAGGAGGCATGCAATTCGTGGAGGAGTATAGTTGGATTCCCACCCTCGACGTCTTCTACCGTCTTGGGGTTGATGGTCTCAGTGTGCCGATGATCTTCCTGACGGCCCTACTCACTCTTTTGTGTATCTTCTATTCCTCATACACTATCAAAGAAAAAGTCAAACAGTATTTTATGCTCTTTCTGATGCTTGAGATGGGTATGTTCGGTGTCTTTCTATCATTAGACTTCATTCTATTTTATGTCTTCTGGGAAGTTGGATTGGTGCCCATGTTCCTCTTGATTGCCTTTTGGGGCGGGAAGCGCCGTCTGTATGCGTCTATCAAGTTCTTCCTATACACACTGACGGGCAGCGTGGGAATGTTGCTAGCCATTCTGGGTGTCTACTTGAACACCGGGACTTTTAGCATCATGGAGGCGGCCAGCTTACAGCCTTTTGTGGACAATTGGCCGCTAGCTGTTCTGGTATTCTGGGGATTTTTCATAGGCTTTGCTATCAAGGTGCCCATTTTTCCCTTCCATACCTGGTTGCCCGATGCTCACACCGAAGCCCCCACGTCGGGCAGCGTCATCCTGGCTGGCGTCTTGCTGAAACTGGGAGCTTATGGCTTAATGCGTATCGCTCTACCCCTCTTTCCTCAGGTCTTCGGTTATTTCTCTTATAATGTACCAATTATCCCAATATTAGCGGTGATAAGCATTGTCTATGGGGCCCTGATCTGCGTGGCTCAGTGGGATCTCAAGCGACTCATCGCCTATTCTTCAGTCAGCCACATGGGCTACGTTACGCTGGGTATCAGCGCTGCCGCGGCCAGCTTAGCTCAGAGCGGCAATTCAGATCTGGTGACGAGCGCTATAATTGGACTCAATGGAGCGGCCATGCAGATGTTCACTCATGGCATCATCACTGGCGCTCTGTTCTTCCTGGTAGGCGTCATCTACGAACGGGCTCACACCCGCGAATTACGCGACTTCGGAGGATTGGCAAACCGGGTACCCTATTACTACGCTATGATGATGGTCACTGGTCTAGCTTCTCTAGGTTTACCTGGATTGGTTGGATTCTGGAGCGAGTTATTTGTCTTCCGGGGCACATTCGGCATCATTCCTATCTTTGCTTGTATTGGCGTGATCGGAGTGGTCTTCACCGCAGTGTATATTCTATGGAAAATAATCCAGCATATGTTCCTGGGCGAGTTCAGTCAGAAAAAATGGGATCAGGCCACTCACCATGCTCCGTTGAGCGACTTGGAGTGGTGGGAGAAAGTAACCCTATGGCCGCTGGTCACCATCATGATCGGCTTAGGCCTGTATCCTACGCCCATTCTGAATTTCCTCAACAGTGCGGCAGTGACTTTGCTGGATAAGTTGCAATAATCACCCACCTAAAGGAGCGTTTTTAAATGAGCTTTCCCTTTCTGAGCATCATCGTCTTCTCTCCTGTTGTGGGAGCACTTATCATCGCAGCCCTACCCAAAGAGAAGCATTTGGCTATCAAGCTAGTAGCAGTCGTCAGTGCTTTTATCTCAATGGTACTTTCGATCTACGTTTTTTTTGACTACGATCAGGCAGCCGGAGGGATGCAGTTCGAAGAGCAGATTCGATGGATACCTAGTTTGGGCATCTCGTATCACCTGGGAACTGATGGCATCAGCTTGCCGCTATTACTGCTTACTGGAATAATAATTTTCTGTGGTGTCCTGATTAGCTGGGAGAAGGATGTTCGTCCAAAGGAATTCTTCGCATTTCTGCTCATCTTGGTGGCGGGCGTTTTCGGTGTTTTCGTTTCTCTTGATCTATTTTTGCTATTTGTCTTCTACGAGCTGGCGGTCTTACCCATGTACTTGCTCATCGGCGGCTGGGGTTGGCCTGTGACGCGCGAGTACGCGGCTATGAAACTCACCCTCTACCTGCTAGTCGGCAGTTCCATCGCCCTGATTGGCATCCTAGCCATCTATTTCGAGGCCGGGCTAGGCACATTCGACATCATGACTCTCTCCCAGGTGGGCTTTACTCCTCTCTTCCAATACTTGTTCTTTCTGCCTATATTTGTGGGCTTCGGTGTTCTGGCTGGCCTTTGGCCCCTTCACACCTGGTCACCTGATGGTCACGTGGCCGCTCCTACAGCTGTCAGCATGCTCCACGCTGGAGTACTGATGAAGATGGGCGCATATAGCGCTTTACGGGTGGGAATTTTCATCCTACCCATCGGCGCTCAAAAATGGCTCCCTTGGATCGTTGTATTGACCGTGGTCAATGTAGTCTACGGATCTATGGTGGCCTTTGCTCAGAAAGACTTCAAATACGTCATCGGCTATTCCAGCGTGAGCCACATGGGCTACGTCGCCATGGGACTTGCCAGCATGACCGTTATAGGTATAAGTGGGGCTTCCTTGCAGATGTTCTCACATGGTATTATGACAGGTCTTTTCTTTGCCGTAGTGGGCCTGATTTACCGGCGAACCCATACCAGGCAGATCCCTGAGTTGGGCGGTCTGGCGCGCAAAATGCCCTTCGTAGCCATCACCTTTATCATCGGCGGCATGGCTTCCATGGGCATGCCGGGCTTGAGCGGTTTTGTCGCTGAGTTTCAAGTTCTGGCAGGTACCTGGCAAGCATATCCTGCTATTGCAGCCATTTCACTCATTGGCATTGTCATCACGGCAGCATATATCATAAAAGTATCATATAAGGTTTTCTTTGGCTCCCTCAAGTCTGAATATGAGGGGATTTCCGCAGTGTCCACCATCGAGAAAGTCGCGCTCTTTATTATGGCCGCGCTCCTCATCATAGTCGGCCTTTATCCCTCGATATTGCTCGATGTGATCAATACCGGCGTGGTACCCATAATGATGAGATTGAGATAGGTTTAAATGTGTTTTAATGAAGGAGTTATATGACCCTGTCACAAATTTTGGCTTTGCTTGCACCTGAGCTCATCTTGGCCATCACTGGGTTAGTTGTCTTGGTACTAGACATGGTCTGGCGCGATGAGAAGAAAAAGGAATGGTTGCTATACGTGACCTTGGTTGGATTGGTCGGAACATTGGCAGCTATTGTCACACTGTGGCACCAAGCGGCAGTGCTCTTTAGCGGCATTTACACTGTGGATATGTTTGCCTTGCTTTTTAAGTTGATAGCTATTGTGGGTACGGGATTGGTTGTCCTCTCGGCTATTGAGTTCATGCGCGGGCGGACGCCCTACCCATGTGAGTTCTACAGCCTGCTTCTCTTCGCAACCTTAGGCATCAGTTTAATTGCCTCGGCCACTGACCTGATCCTGATCTATCTGGCCATCGAATTGTTGAGCATCACCTCCTATATTTTGACGGGATACTTGCGCCAGGATCCAAAATCCAACGAGGCGGCCATCAAGTACTTCCTCTATGGAGCTGTCGCCTCCGCGGTCATGCTCTATGGTATGTCCCTCCTTTATGGGGCCACAGGCTCAACTAACCTGAACCAGATCGCGATGGCTCTGGGCCCAGCCAATGCTTCCCTGCAAGAGATTATCTTTCCAGCAGTGATCTTCTTGCTGGTAGGGTTTGGCTTCAAGATCGGGGCTGTGCCCTTCCATCAATGGGCTCCCGATGCCTATGAAGGTGCTCCCACCCCAGTCACTGCTTTCCTTTCGGTGGGGCCTAAGGCTGCTGGGTTTGCTGTTCTGGTGCGTGTGTTTCTCGTAGCGTTACCTTCTTTCCAACCCGATTGGATACTTCTTCTGTCCGTCATCTCGGTGGTGACAATGACTCTGGGCAACCTGGTGGCCATCTGGCAGAAGAATATCAAGCGCATGCTGGCCTATTCCAGTATTGCCCAGGCAGGTTACATCTTGTTGGGAATGGTGGCGACCTCGACCCTAGGGATAACTTCTCTAGTGTTTTACATGTTCACCTATCTCTTTGCCAACCTGGGAGCGTTCATTATAATAATCGCCTTCTCCAACGGCGGTGGTGGAGATTCAGTCGAGGATTATGCCGGATTGAGCCAGAGATCTCCGGGCCTTGCATTGGCGATGTTACTCTGTTTGTTGTCATTAGCTGGTATTCCCCCCTTGGCTGGTTTCATCGGAAAATTCTATCTGTTCGCTGCAATTATGAAGGATGGGCTTATCTGGCTGATGCTCATCGGTGTCTTGAACAGCGTCATATCGTTGTACTATTATTTAGAAGTAGTAAGGCAAATGTACATCATTCCGCCGAAAGCGGAGGAACCTGTGTCATCAACTTCGAAGGCTCTATCAGGTGCACTCCTGATTACCATGATCGGCGTGCTCTTGTTGGGCCTCTATCCCGCTCCTCTCATTGAGTTGATCCGAGTCGCCGCTTGTGCTTTCCTCTCTGGTTGAACCAACCAGGGGCCAATTTCAGTCATTGGCCTTTACGCTCAACCATTCCTATAAATTGAGCGTGTCTCGTTTGGAGTATTGACTTCATTGTAGGTCATATCATTGGTGAAATATAATTTAATAAGGCGTGTTTACATAAATAGGAACGCGGAAGGAGAAAGAAAAGTTATGAAATAATTAGAGTAACCGCATATGGAAAAGACAAAATATCTCGTGAATGTAAAGAGCCAAGAATGTTTTGGCTTTTACAAATTATGCCATAATTCGGGCATAGTAAAACGGGGTGGAAATCCCTCTGTGGTAAAAGGCTTGCAGCATATACTTTATCATGGAATGAACCATTGAACTGTTTCGAGACTACTTAGATTATTGGAGTAAAAATATGGATATGAACCAGTATGTTAACATTCTTGTTCCCTTGGCTGGCGTTTTCGGCTTGATCGTAATTGCGTTCATCTACCGGTGGTTGCAAAAGCAAGATACCGGTACAGATCGAATGAGAGAAGTTGCGCACTTTATCCAGACTGGTGCTAACGCCTTTCTCCACCGCGAGTTCATCACCATTGTTCCTTTTGTGGTGATCCTGGCTGTGGTATTGTTCATAGTCATGCCAGAAGGCAAGTGGCAGATCGCTGTGGGCGTTATCACCGGGGCGGCCTTTTCTCTGCTGGCTATCTACATCGGGATGAACGCATCAGTACGGGCCAACGTGCGCACTACCAGCGCAGCCCGCACTTCAGCCGGCAAAGCACTGACCGTCGCTTTCCGTGGCGGTTCGATCATGGGGCTTTGCATCGTGACCCTCAACCTACTGGGGATCATGTTGCTTATTTGGCTCTTTGGCATAAGTCCGGAAGATCCGGAGGGGATTAGTTTGTTGGTCGGCTTTGGCTTTGGCGCCAGCCTCTCAGCGCTCTTTGCCCAGTTGGGCGGCGGCATCTATACCAAAGCCGCCGACATCGGAGCCGACCTGGTGGGCAAGGTTGAAGCCGGTATTCCAGAGGACGATCCGCGCAACCCGGCCGTCATCGCCGACCTGGTAGGAGACAACGTCGGAGACTGCGCTGGTCGCGGCGCCGACCTCTTCGAATCGGGTGCCGACAACGTGATCACAACCATGATCGTTGCGATGTCGCCTATCTTTATGGCTAAATACGGCTGGGCCGGCGTCCTATTCCCGCTCATAGCGAGAGCGATTGGCATCCTGGCTACAGTGGTTGGCGTCTTTATGGTGCAAGGACGCGATAAGCAAAGTCCCACCCGAGCAGTCAACATCGGCCTTCTGGGCACCTCTGTGACCTGCCTGGTCTTCTTTTACGCCGTGGCGCGCTGGATGATGCACGACCTAGGCCTCTTCTGGGCCCAAGTGCTGGGGATGATAGGAGTCTTTGCGATCGTGTTTGTCGTCCAGTATTACACTGGCCCTCACGGGAAACCGGTTAGTGAGACTGCCCGGTACGCTCAAGGCGGGCCTGCGCTGGGTATCCTACAGGGATTATCCTACGGTATGGAGAGTACGGTCTGGGGTTCGTACATCCTGGGTGCCATTGTCCTCCTCTCTTACTTGATAGGAGGCGGGGGATTGGTGGGTATCTACTACATCGCCGCCGCCACGATGGGTATCAAGGAAATGAAAGGCATCATCATGGCCGGAGACACTTTTGGGCCGATCGCCGACAATGCGGCCGGCATAAGCGAGATGGCCGGCCTGGGTGAGGAGACGCGCAAGGCTGGCGACGCTCTGGACGCTGTGGGCAACGTGACCAAAGCCCTGGCCAAAGGGTACGCAATGGGCGCGGCGACGATGGGGAGTATAGTGATCCTCTTCGCTTATCTCTTTGAACTCACGCGTATACTGGGAATCCAGGTGACCAATATCAACGACCTTATGGTCAACCTGGTGAATCCCGCCAGTGTAACCGCCCTATTCTGTGGGGTCGCTATGCCCTATCTGTTTTCGGCGCTCACCTTGCGCGCGGTCAACGACGGCGCGTTCAAGTTGATCGACGAAGTGCGACGGCAGTTCCGAGAGATTCCGGGGCTGCTGGAAGGCAAAGCTTTGCCGGACTATGCGCTCTGTGTTGACATAACCACGCTTAATGCCTTGCGGAAGATGGTGGGGCCCACCATCGTCTCGCTGGTGATCCCCATCATAATGGGCTTCATCCTGGGACCCTGGGCATTGGCAGCCTATCTGATCGGGGTCAAGACATCATCCTCAGCATTGTCCAAAGCCATGTTCAATGCCGGTGGCACTCTCGATAATGCCAAAAAACTGGTCGAAGAAGGTCTCTATGGAGGCAAGGGCAGCGAAGCCCACGCATCAACTGTGATCGGTGATACATTCGGTGATCCCCTCAAAGATACAGCAGGGCCGTCTTTGCACATCCTGGTCAAGCTGCAGAATATTATGTCCATCACCCTGTTGCCATTGTATGTTAAATATGGCTTAGATTTATTTTCATAGAAATTTAAGACGGTTGCAATGTGTACCCATCTGCTATAAACCTTGGGCTGACCAACCGAGCGTATGTGTGTTAGCAACCTTACACCGCTCGGTCAGCAGCCCAGGGCTGCACCATACCGAAGGTACGCAAAGCGATGGGTTTGCTTTGCATGCTGCTGGCAACACCGTGTGCGTCGCGAAAACTTTCGCTATCCCCTGAAAATGACGCTATTCTTTGAGAATGATATTGATGATTTCCCAAATGCGATCAATCTTGCTTGGGAGTTGTCGCATCGTTGACAGCTTTCTAGCTTCTGTGTAAAATACAGTGGCGAAATCGAGTTATTTCCATGTTTTGAATGGTTTTATTTCTTAGGAGTAAGACGTGAACGAACATAAGGAATCTAGCCAAAAGGGTAAGTATCAGGGTGCGTTTTGGGCACTGGCTGTCGGTGCTCAAGGTGGGTTGGTAATTGCCTTACCAGTAGTAGTTGCCTTGGCACTGGGGTACTGGCTTGATAGTCAGTTCGGCACCCTGCCCTGGATTACCCTGGTGCTAACTCTGATCGGGGCTGTGGCTGGCCCTATCGTAATCTACCGATGGGTAACCAAAGTTGTAAGGCGACGCACGAAGGGAAAAAAAGACGAGGAGAATAATCCCTGATATGGATTTCAAAACAATCCTTAAGACCAGACGAGGTCGATTTGGCCTTATCGCTATTATTCTGGGAGTGATAAGTTTGTGTGTGTTAGGGCTGTTGCCAACCCTGGGAGTGCTGCAGAAAGGAACCTTACCTGAAATCTCGCTGGCGGCAGAGAAGATACCACTTCCTTTCTTGGAACCCATCGTTGGTAAACATGCTCCACTTTCATTTTTGGGACCTTTTTTCCTTGTAAGCGAGGAAGACCACGTTCCCGGTATTTTTAACACTCTGACGGCCACTTGGCTGACGATGATCATTTTGATTGGGATCGGGACAGCCTATTACCGCGCTCAACGCAAAGAGGGCACGCCTTCTCTCTTCCAGGTGGCCATGGAGACGGTCATCGAGGGCATGTTTGGGTTTGTTGAGAACATTGTAGGGGAAAACGCTCATCTTTTCTTCCCGCTGGTGGCAACATTCTTTTTTTTCATCGCCATTTCCAACTGGTGTGGTATTCTACCTGGGTTTGGTTCAATTGGTGTTTGGGCCAAGCACCACGGTGAGGCGATATTGGTTCCTATCTTGCGCTCGGCCAACGCGCACTTGAGCACGACGTTGGCTTTGGGTACTATCTCCGTTGTCGCCACGCAGTATTTTGGGTTTAAGCTATTAGGAACATCTTTCATGCGCAGGTATATTAATTTCAAGCCTTCATCTCCTGAATCAGACGGCACTGCTGAAGGTCTGCAAGCGACTGTTGGTAAAATTGCCCGGGTTGTGGAGGCAGGAGCCAATGGTATCGTCGGTTTGCTGGAATTGATTCTGGAGATAATCAAGGTTTTACCTTTTTCCTTCCGTCTATTCGGTAACATTGTGGCCGGTGAGGTGCTGCTGTTTGTGGTCAGTTATCTGTTTGCTTTCATTTTTCCCGTCATCTTCTTGGGATTGGAGCTTTTCGTCGGCGTCATACAGGCGCTTATCTTTGCAATGCTCACCCTGGTCTTCACATCTATGGCGACCACTCAACACGGTGAGGATTCTGAATCATCACACTAACCTATATACAAAAACAAATATGGAGGATTTCTTATGTGGCCTACGGATTATTATTCGATTACTCAAGCTGCTACGGCGTTTACTATTATTTTTGGGGTTATGCTCCCAGCTTTTTCTATAGGATGGATTGGCAGCAAAGCTATGGAAGCTATCGGACGCAATCCTGGTGCTGCCGGCGACATCTTGACTAATATGATCTTGGTCGTGGCATTCACCGAGGCGATTGCCATCTATGCCCTGGTTGTGGCGTTGGCGATCAAGTTCGTGCCGGTCCCGATAATGGATGCCTTGCCTAGTTTGGTACCATAGCAAAAAGGAGTTGAACTGTGGAAGCACTTGATGCATTGGGCATTAATGGCTTATTTCTGGTTTCACAAATCGTCAACTTTTTCATCCTTTTCATCATGTTGCGCGTTCTTCTTTGGAAGCCGCTGCTGCAACGTATAGATGAACGTCGCACGATGCTGGAGAAAGAGAAAGATGATGCTGCGGCCCTCGAAGAGGCTCGCGCTAATATCGCAGACGAACGGGCGCTCTCTTTGGAAGAAGTTCGCGAGGAAGCAAAGAGTATTGTTGCTCAAGCACGGCAGCAAGCTAAAACTCTGGCCGATCAGGCTGCCGAAGAGGCGAGCCAAAAGACAGATAAAATTGTAGAAGCTGCTCGCCAAGCAGCCGAGGAGGAGCGTAATCGCATTCTTGGTCAAGCTCGCGGCCAGATAGCTGTGCTGGCGATGGCAGCAGCTCAAAAAATCATCGCTGAGGAACTGGACGAGCAAAGACAGCAAGCTTTGGTAGCATCGTTCTTCAGCGGCATCCACGATGGTAAAGTTGAAGTGGTCCCAGCAGATTTCGAGACCATCTCCA
>JAYELX010000070.1:0-5139 GCA_034717875.1 Chloroflexota bacterium
TTTAAGGACAACTACGGCAATAACAAATACGAACGACCAAGCCACACGATGACCGATTATCTCCAATGCCGGCACAGCGTGGATCAATTTCCAATAAACCGGAAAAATTCCCCACATAGTATAAGCACCAACAGCGTACAAGACACCTTTTTTCATCAATTGAACCTCATCAATTTTTTAACTACTCAGGCTTGTCGCCCTGACATGATAAAACAATGATAGCGCAGGTCTCCGATAGTGAAGGTCTCCTGACCGAACGGTGCAGCTGTCGGTATGCTACGCGACCTCGTTGATCGACAACTTGCGATTATTTGTAATTGCGCGTCGATATGCTTTTTCGTACTTCCTTGCGCTATGCTCCCACGAGAAGCATTTTCCCATCGCCCGCGGCACCATCGCATCCCAATGCTCGGGCCGGTCGTAAAAAGTGCTCACCGCCCAGCCAACCGTATAGTAAATCGCATGTGCGCTGGGTTCATCAAACTTGAACCCCGTGCCCGCACCCGTGCCTTCATCATACTGCGCGACCGTGTCCATCAAACCGCCGGTTGCTCGCACAACGGGCAGGGTTCCATATTTAAGCGAATATATCTGATTCAAGCCGCAAGGCTCGTAGCGCGAGGGCATCAAAAACATATCTGCGCCAGCCTCGATCCAGTGGGCAAGTTCGTTGCTGTAACCAATAAAACTGCCCGCGCGGCGCGGATACCGTGACGGAAGTTGGCTATAAAAACGCTCCAAATCCGCATCCCCAGAGCCTAATAACACAAACTGCGCCCGCATATTTTGCAGAATACTATCAATGGCCCCAGCTAATAAATCTAAACCTTTTTGACCAGCCAGACGGCTAACCACACCCATAAGCGGGATACTATCATCTTCGGCCAAATGGAAACGCCGCTGCAACTCCCTTTTGCAAATTTTCTTCCCTTCCATATTTTGGCTGGAATACTTGGCCGGAATCAGTGCATCCACTTCCGGATTCCATTGGGCATAATCTACCCCGTTGAGGATACCGATATAATTTCCCCTCTTGTTATTCAAGTATGGAGCTAACCCGTGCGCCATCTCCGGGGTGCGGGTTTCATCAGCGTATTTGGGGCTGACCGTGTTGACCATATCTGCATAGTAGATTCCGCCTTTGAGGAAATTGATACGTCCGTGGTCTTCGAATTTTTCCGATGTGAAATTGCCCCACTGCAAACCAAGATAGTCATAATTATGTTTGGCATCATAAACGCCTTGATAGCCGATATTATGAATAGTTAAAAAGCTCGCTGCGTCTCCAAGAATTGGATCATCCCAATGCCAGATTTTCAAATAGGCCGGAACCAATGCGGACTGCCAATCGTGGGCGTGGAAAATATCCGCCTCGAAGCCCATATCCCTGCATAACTGCAATGCGGCTCGCGATAGAAATGCAAATCGGCGCACGTTGTCCAGGTAGTCATTATTGTCTGCGTCACAATAGAGTCCATCTCGAGCGAAGTATTTATCGAATTCGATAAAATAGACCGTCACACCATCCGGCGACTTGGTGCTGTAAACCGCGCCCCACTCCTCGGTATTCCCCATCCACACGCCCATCGGTTGGAGGAACAGTTGGAGATTATGTTTATCTTCATCGATGAAGCCATATTTAGGGATGACGACAATAACTTCATGCCCCAAGGCCCTCAACGCCGCGGGGAGCGCGCCGACCACGTCAGCCAAGCCGCCAGATTTGGCATAAGGCACACACTCCGAGGAAACCATGACGATTTTCAGCGATTCTGGCATTGATACACTCCTGAAAAATAAATTTGGATCATCATCGCGAACAAAACGAAATTATACTCCACTTCTCAAAACATCTTGTCGCAAGCGCACCGATATTAGCGGACTCATCGCATCCGCTAATCTGCTAAGGAATGGGAATTAAATAACGGGCGCGTTTCTTGCACAACCCGCCGGGCGATGAATCGCTCGGCTACATAACGGCGCCGGATGAATCCGGCTAATGGGCTACTTTTTAGCGCTATTTAGCTAATTTGTGGGACGATTAGCCCGATTGCTCTGCGTGCCTTGCTTTGCCATACGGTGTACGCCCATTTGGCGTGCCTTGCTTTGCATGCCTTGCTTTGCATGCCTACGGCAACGGCAACGGCAACGGCAATCGGGCGTTGTTCCGTAGCACGGGGATTTATCTCCGTGCGGACATGGTGCTCAAATGGGAAAGTTATTTAATCACGATCCGCTAACCATCCGCTTGCCAGCTATATTTATCCATAATCGTACCAAACACTGTTATAATTGCACACTAAAGACCGACATTCAAACAACCTTGGGCATACCAGCAACTCACGTTCACCGCGACAATCCCATCCCAACAGTATCGAGTCAAAATCATGTCACCCTGGCATCTCGCCGCTTACCCAATTATATTAGTATTCACAGCAAGCTTTGCTATGCTGATCAGTTATTTTGCCTGGCAGCGACGCGCCACGCTGGGAAGCAAAACATTAGCTTTACTCATGCTCGCTGTGACCGTTTGGGCTTTCGCTGACACTCTAGAAGTACTCGTTACAAAAGCATCGGCCAAAGTTTTTTTATCCCAAATCTCATACATAGGCATACACAGCGTCTCACCTCTATTTCTGATTTTAGCCCTGAAATACAGCCAACGAAAACGATATCTGATTCCAGGTAACATCGCGTTACTTTGGGTGATTCCCACCATCATCATCGGTTTGGCCGCAACCAACCAATGGCACCATCTGATTTGGACAAAGTTCAGCTGGGATAGCGTAAACCCCACCATCTTAATCTACCATTATGGGCCTGCATTTTGGGTCGGGGCCATATATAGTTACCTGCTTACAATCATCGCTATCGCTAATCTGACATGGGGGGTTTCTCACCTACCAACTATCTTCCAACCTCAGCTGACAGTATTGATTTTAGCTGCCTTGCTTCCATGGATAGGGAACTTTTTATACGTCATAAAACAGAATCCCTTCCCTGGGCGCGATCTGACTCCTACCGCATTTTTACTAACAGGGATTCTCATAGCCTGGAGCATGTTTCGGTACAAATTTCTCGATATCACCCCCATTGCCCGCGACAAATTGATCGACACGATGCTCGACGCCGTGATTGTAGTCGATGACCAATTCCGGGTCAGAGACATCAACCAGGCGGCGCAATCCATTGTTGGGAAAAGCAATAATGCTATTATTGGAGAACCAGCTCACAAGGTATTGAGTCACTGGCCATTTCTGGAAACGCTATTTCGCGGGCAAACAGATATCCCCACAAAGAAGGATATCATCTCGGATAAAGAAAACCGTTGGTACGAACTAAAAACTACCCCATTACAAAAGCATCGTGAATATCCCCAAGGGTGGTTGATCACCCTTCACGACATCAGCGCACATAAAGAACTCGAAACAGCTCTACGTGAAAGCGAAGCTCTTCACCGAAGCGTGATCGAAAGCACAAATGATGGCATTGCTATCGTCCAAAATAGCATTGTAAAATACTGCAACCCCCAACTGGCATCAATGCTGGGATACCAGGTTGAAGACATTGAGAAGAAACCGTTCGTAAAATTTATCGCTCCCGACCAGGCCAAAATTATTCAAGAGCGGCACGAACGGCGGATACGGGGAGAAAGCACACCTGCCCACTATGAAACAGAAGTGCTTCACGCCTCAGGGGAACATATTGCGGTGGAGTTTAACATCAGCTCAATGAAATATAATCAGAAGATCGCTGTTCTAGCAATGATACGCGATATTCGGGAAAGGCTGAGTGCCCAAGAAAAAATCAACCGTCTCGCGGCTGTGGCCGAGCAGGCCCAAGAAACAATCGTGATCACAAATTTAGAAGGGGATATCGAATACGCCAATCCTCACTTCGAAAAAACAAGCGGATATTCCCCGGATGAAGCCATAGGAAAGAACCCTAACATTTTACAGAGCGGGCAGCATGACACAGCTTTCTATCAAAACCTTTGGGATACAATCACCGCTGGCGACACATGGACGGGGAAATTCATCAATAAACGCAAAAACGGCACCCTTTACCATGAAGAAGCAATTATCTTTCCCATCGTAAATCAATCCGGACAAACATCCCACTACGCAGGCGTAAAACGAGATATCAGCGCCCAGGTACAAGCCGAAGAAGAACTGCTCGAATACGCCCGCCAACAAGAATTGCTCAACGATATCACGCGCACAACCATCGAAACCACAAACCGTGATGACGACCTTCTAACCCTGGCGGATTACCTCAAGAAATTAGTCCACGCCGATAGATGTTTCATCCACTTATGGGGCGTAAAAGTAGAAACTCAACCCACCCCTGAGAAAGGCCTGATAGAAATTGCCCTCGACAAAGAGCGTCCTGTGATAATCGAGGATGTATTTAACAGCCCATATTTTTCACCAGAGCAAGTCGGAAAACTTTCCTACCGATCAATTTGGGTTCTACCTCTGATTGTCAATCAACAAAAGTTGGGCACAGTAAGCTTCATTTTCAACCAGGTTCACACCTTCACCAAGTCAACTATTGCCCTGGGAAGGCAAGCCAGTTATCAAATCGCGCTGGCTTTGTTCAAAAACCATTTACTCGAAACAGCCAAAAAACGCGCCACAGAAGCCGAAACGCTGCGCCAAGCCGGGACAGCCATCACAGCCACATTGAAATTAAATCAAGCCGTCGAGCAGATTTTGGAGCAGCTAAACCGCGTGGTTCCCTACAATAGCGCCAGCGTGCAGCTACTGCATGGAGACCAAATAGAGATCGTTGGTCAACGTGGGTTCCAAAATGTGGATACAATCATGGGGCTACAATTCTCTATAAATGATGATACGCCTAACAAGCTCGTCGTCAGCCAGCGTAAGCCCATCATTCTCGCAGATGCCCCTGCTGCTTACTCTATATTCGAAAAACCACCCCATAACCACACCAAAAGCTGGCTGGGAGTGCCGCTCATCATTCAGGATCGTGTCATTGGCATGATCGCTTTGGACAGCACCCAAGCGGGCCGTTTCGACCAAGATCATGCCCGTCTGGCCTCAGCGTTCACAGCTCAAGTGGCCGTCGTCTTGGAAAACGCCCGTCTCTACGAAGAGACCCGCCGCCTTGCCATCA
>JAYELX010000071.1:0-5132 GCA_034717875.1 Chloroflexota bacterium
GAAGGGCTTTGATCTTATCGTAAGAAACACGCAAATTTTTCACTGATAATAACATCAGGTCTCAATCTCCTTGCCTAAATAGGCATCTATCACCTTAGGATTATTTTGGGTTTCCTCTGGTGTGCCCTCAGCGATGACCTCTCCAAACACAAGAGTTTGAATGATATCGCAGAGTTCCATGACAAATTTCATCCTATGCTCGATGAGGAAAATGGCCAGCCCCAGTTCTTTATGAATTTGGCGAATAGTTGTCATCATCTGGCTTAATTCTTCGGGGTTCATACCTGCGGTAGGCTCATCCAGGAATAGTACCTTTGGCTCCGTAGCCAATGCCCGGGCCATTTCTACCCGTCGTTGAGCGCCATAAGGCAGGTTGACCACGACTTGTTTTGCAAGATGGCTGATCCCTGCAAGTTCCAGGAGTTCATAGGCTATCTTTTTGCTCTCGGCTTCTTCGCGGTTACGTTTGGGCGTTCCTAAGAATGCACCAATATAACCATAAGTGAGCTTCGAGTAGCGAGCCTGCATCACGTGTTCGAGGACAGTCATGTGTCGCCACAATCTCAGATTCTGGAAAGTCCTACCTAAGCCCAAGGATGCGATCTTATAGGGTTGAAGACCGATTAAGTTTATACCCTCCAGCTGGATTTTCCCTTCGGTAGGTGTATAGATGCCGGTTATAAGGTTGAAGATAGTGGTTTTTCCTGCTCCATTTGGTCCGATCAACCCTCTGATCTGGCCTGGTTTGATCTCCAGATTGTAATCGTGAACAGCTCGTAAACCACCGAAGTAATGGGTCATTTTGTCAATCTGAAGCAATGGCATGTTCCACCTCTTCTTCTGTTTTATGTTTTGGTTTGAGAAGATTCTCGATGTCGAATTCCTTGAAGGCGATGAGGCCGATTGGACGATAAATCATCACTAAGATCAGCAAGAGAGGAATGATGATCCATTTGTATATTTCTAGAGGTCTCAAAGCTTCGCTGAGAAGATTGAATCCTACGGCACCAACGATGGAACCGACAACGGAGTTTAGGCCTCCAAAGTAGACCATCGCCAGGACCTCGGCAAGTTTTTGAATACCGAAGGTGCCTGGGTTGATGTATCTCATCACATGGGCAAAAAGCCCGCCAGCTACGCCTGCCCAAAAAGCTGCAAACGTGAACCCGGCCATTTTAGTGCGCTTGGTATTGACTGTCATTGCGTTGGCTGCTGTTTCCTCGTCGCGGACAGCATTTAATGACTTTCCTAAAGTAGAGCGTACAAAGTTATTGATGGCCCATATACTGACTATGCACCAGAAAAATACCGTAGGAAGATTAGCCCAGTCAGGCTGGTTCATGAATCCTCTTGGCCCTCCGAAAATTTCTAAATTCTCTATCAAACTTTTGACGATGAACATAAACGCCAGCGAGATGATGGCCAGATAATCTCCTCTTGTTCGGAAGGATGGAATGGCGACGAGTAAGGCTCCAAGTGAAGCGATTATGCCTCCAAAGATCAACGCAATGGGGAACATAAACGGCCCTAACGCAGGGGGAAGGAGGGCAGTACCAAAGACTTTGTCATCGACAAACATAATTACGGTAAAGACCGATGCTCCATAAGCGCCCAGAGCCATGAATCCGGGGTGCGAACAGGAGAATTCTCCTAAATAACCATTAACAATGTTTAAACTCAAGGTGAGCATAATGGCAATCAGTGTAAGCCTCAGCACCAGGTTTCGGTAATCATTAATATCAGCCCATATATACAGCGAGCCATACAGCACACCGACGTGAACTAGTGCAGAAACCCACAGTGGTTTGTGCAATCGGGCCGCTAGTTTGTTAGCTAGTGATGTGCCTAACCGCGTTACAAGGCCTATAGGAAGCATATATATCAGCAGTAAGTAGATTATAGTACCTGGTAGCAATGCAGGCTGCTTGAGCACGATTACGAAACCAAAAAGAACAGGTATCTTGGACAAACCCACAAGATGAGCTAAAGGTGTGCCTACAAGTTGCTCGATAACCACAGCAACCAAAATACCGAAAAGCCAGCCCAGCAGGGGCACCTTAGAAAATGGTTCCCAAACCTTGCGCAATCGCATGCCCAGCCCCCTCCTGCTTGCTGATGAATTGTTGTTTGCTTTTGCCATATCAATTCCTCGTTTCTTCATTAGAGTCTCAGCTTTGCGGTATAAGCCTCACCGAAGAAACCATGGGGCCTAAAGGCTAGGATGAGCAGGATGATGGAATAGGCAATGAGATCACGCAGCGTTGATGGGAAAATTGCTGCTACGAAAATCTCGATAAATCCCAGCAAGAAACCGGCTACTACCGCGCCTAAAATGGAGCCTCGGCCTCCCAGGATTGCGGCCACAAATGCTTTCCATCCGAATATGATGCCCATGTAGGGGTCCAGGACGGGGTAGGCGACCCCAAAGAGGATCCCGGCAACGGCTGCCAGGGCAGACCCCAGTGCGAAGGTCAGGGCGGCAATAGTGTTCAACGGCACGCCCATCAGCGGCACGACGACGAAATCAAACGCCATGGCGCGCATGGCCATCCCCCACTTAGTTCGCTGCACAAACTGATGCAGTGCCAACATGAACAACAATGATGCAAAAATGATTAGTACTTTCTTGTTGGTCACGAACACCCCTCCTATGTTGTAGGTGGTCGTTTCGATCAAAGCAGGGAAACTTATTCGTTGTGGTCCTAGTATTGCCAGGTTACTGGTCTCCAGAATGATGCCTATCATCAAACCAGTGATTGCGGCCGATGCACGCGGCGCACCTCGTAAGGGGCGATACCCAATTCTTTCGACCAGCATACCTACAAAAGATGTAAAGAACATCGAGATGATTATTGTTAATGCTAGTATCAACCAACCGGGCAGCGCAATAGCCCCAAACGAAGATAGTGCGACCAATCCACTGGATACGAAGAATCCGATGTAGGCCCCAACCATAAAGATGTCGCCATGTGCGAAGTTGAAGAGTAGCAAGACGCCGTAGACCATGGAATAGCCCAGGGCAATCAGGGCGTAGAAACTACCCCATTGCAAGGCGTTGACCAAATTCTGTAGAAAAAACGTCATTGTGTGACTCCTGTGTCTATTTCGGGGGGGCAATTGATAAAATTGCCCCCCCGTGCGATTAGAACGCAGGGGAATGTGTTTCCATTGGACTGCCCAGTTGCCAGTCTTTTGATAGGATCAGGACAGGGCTAGATCAAACTTACATTGGAATACATCCCCACGGATTCGCATAGTTATTACGGGCAAGCGGATTGGTAGAATTCGTACTCGCCAGTGTCGCTGATACGGACGATGACGGCGCACTTGATGGGATCGCCTTCCTCAGTGAAGGTCATATCGCCAGTGATGCCTGCGAAGTTCTCGATTTTTGCCAGAGCATCGCGCACACATTTGCGGTCTACTTCCAACTCACCGGTGATCTCACCGCAATCTTCGATGGCTTGTTGGGCAAGGTGCATGACGTCCCAGGTCAGCGCGCCCACGTCGTCAGGCACGTAACCGTGTTCAGCCTCGTAGCGATCGATGAATGTCTTGGTAGCACCAGTTGCGCCGGCAGCGGCGTAGTGGGTGCTGAAGAAGAGGCCGTAGCAATCCTCTCCGCAGAGTTCAACTGTTTCGGTTGATCCCCAGCTATCACTGCCCATAATGGGAGCATCCCAGCCTAGTTCGTGGGCCTGCTGTACGATCAAAGCCACTTCGTTGTAGTACTGTGGCGTGAAGAAGAATTCAGCACCCGAGTTAATGATCGTGGTCAATTGAGCGCTAAAGTCGGTGTCTTTGGTGGTGAAGCTTTCGTAAGCCACCACAGATCCCTCTCCGTTCAGTTCTTCCCAAGCCAACTTGAAGTTTTCGGCCAGGCCCTTGGGGTAGTCGCTGGCCACGTCGTAGAGCACCGCGGCCTTGGTGAAGCCAAACTCTTCGGTGACGAAGTTAGCTGCCACTGGTCCCTGGAATGGATCGAGGAAACAGCCTCGGAATACCCAGGGCCGGTCTAGTGTGGTGCTGGGATTTGTTGACCACGGGCTGATCATGGGTGTTGAATAGTTGTTGGCTACTTCACCAGCGGGTACTGCTTGTTTAGATGATTGAGGCCCAACGAGTATCAGCACTTCATCCTGAGTGATCATCTTGGTGTTGGCTTTCGTGGCTGATTCAGCTTTGGATTCGTTGTCTTCGATGACTAGCTCAACTTGGTACTTCGTGCCTCCAACGTCAAGGCCGCCAGCGGCTTCCACGTCTGCAAGCCACATCTCGGCTGCAAATTTCGAGCCCTCGCCCACTTTGGGAATGTCACCAGTGATAGGGGCATTGACACCGATCTTGATGGTTTTGGGTGCTGCGGGGCCACATGCTCCGAGCAGAAAAGCCCCAATCAAAAGTAGGATGAAAAGGTTGAAAGTGTTTTTTGTTTTCACAACTATATCTCCTCATAAGAAACGGTATTAGGTTCATAGAATCAAACAATACTTTAAACAATTTTCAGATTTTCTTATTGAGTATTAGTGCATAAAACCTCCTTTTTAAAGTACACACATCCTTAAGGGGTTGATAAATTTACGCGTGGCTCAACACGTTGATGACTTGACAAAAAATCTCAACGGTCGAAAAAGTATATAACACCATACGCAGCATTGTTCTCATCCTTTATGCGAAGTTTTTTGCTTATTCGATCTGGCGTATCTTTTTAGATTTGTTTTGAATAGTGGGTTTGGACGAAAAACCAATGGACATAGTATATGTTATATAGTAGAAGAAGTCAAACATCGATTTGGAAACGTGAGAGTGTAAAAGATACCAGCGGTTTTATCCCCATCGCCCGGTTCCATGAGCGTGAAGGTGACTGTCAACTGTGTTTCCCAAGACGTCGCACGGTCGGGAGACCGGCTTCAGCGCTGGAGACTGGCTTCATCGCTGGAGACTGACTTTGGCGATCGTTATTCTGAGGGCCTCTTTTAGGAATGAGAATTAAATAACTTGCGCATAAAACCCGACAGGTTTCCACAATCGTCTTTGAAAAAGCGCATCTGGGCTACCTGAGACCGCTTTTGGATGAGATTCCACTAAAAACCTGTCGGGTTTGAAACCAATAAATGGGAAAGTTATTTAAT
>JAYELX010000072.1:0-5105 GCA_034717875.1 Chloroflexota bacterium
TGGCTCTTTAGGATTTTACGGGGTAGAAAGAGTATTGGCATCGAATTTCGCGAATTAGCACGAATGCCCAAGGGCACGCAACACGGATGTGCGCATAGCGAAGCGAAAAGAAAAAATTAGCGAAAATTCGTGTTGCCACAGGCACGCACAGCGATTAGATGCGAAAATTTGTGACTTGGTAAATCTACCCCGTAAGTTCCCGGAGACCCTTCTTTGTACAATGAGCAAGAAAATCTTTACCACAAAGGATACAAAGCGACACAAAGATGTTTTTAAGGTTTCCTTTGTGTTCCTTCGTGTACTTCGTGGTAAAAGTTCTTGCCTTTTTGGTTCCGGCTTGTCCAGGTTAGGGATTTGAAATGAAAGTCATTGCCGATGTTTCCATTATTCCCATCGGAGTTGGGACTTCCCTCTCCAGGTACGCGGCCGCCGTGCGAGTGGAGCTGGTCGAGTAGAAAACCAATCAAAATAAACTAGAAAAGCCGTGCTGATGTACATCAACACGGCTTTTTTTTACAAAAGAGGTATCATCTCAATAATATGAAATATCTCGGGGCGGTCTGGCCGCAGTAAAAATTTGTGTGAGTGGTAACTATTTGGGATTAGGAGCAAGATATTCGCCTTCTACCCAGCCCTCCAATTGTTGCTCAGAAAAAGCAATGTGGAACCACTCAATCTCGTCGATGATGACCGGGCCTTCTAACACGACGACCATTGACCCCTTGTCAATCCTTGCCACTTCAAGACCATTTGGAGAGTAATATACACGCAAACCCCAATAATTGACATCCACTACGGTTAAAAACCAGGGCGTACTTGTAGGCGTGGGAGTGATTGTAGGGGTATTGGTGAACGTGGGCGTATTCGTTGGGGAAGGGGTTATCGAGGGGGTGATGCTAGATGTGGGGGTAAGCGTGTGGGTAGGCTCATTAGTAAAGGTTGCCGTAGGTGTATTCGTGGGGGTAGGCGGCATATAAGCGCGCAACTGAGCCGAGGGGATGGTGCTGACAGTTAGAGCAACCGGACGTTGGAGGTAAAGAGCAATATCTTCTTGTAAAGCACGTGCTGTTGAATATCTTATCGAACCAGGCCCGCGCAGGATGATACTTATTTCCAGTGTTTCTTCTTTTAGGGGACTATTTCCCAATTCCCAACTGTCCAATTCCGCACCGCTCAATTCCGCAATCCCAGCTTCTACAGCATTTGCTACATCTTGATGCAACCGGGCTGTCATTGTTGATTGATATGTTAAAATTGCTAGGGGGATAGTCACCAATATTAATAGAATTAACACTCCTACAAGGCCTCGCCTCACGATAGTGGTTTTTTCGTCATCTTGATAACGTGGTCGAAACCCCAACAAGATAAAGACCAAGGCCCCGGCAGCGATGATAGCAACCAAGTTGGTGGTGAAGAGCAAGCCTGCACCACGGGCGAGATCAAATTGACCCATCACGAGTGTGAGACCGATATTGGATAACGGTGGAGTGAGAGCCGCGGCTACGGCCACGCCGGCAAAAGCATTGGATACATTACTGCGGCTAATAGCGTAGGCCGCTGTCGTACCAGCAACCAGGGCGATGCCCAAATCTAATAATGACGGTTGTGAAAAGGCCAGCATCTCATGAGTAACTTGAGGATTAGGGGCAACAAAGCCTATCACTCCCCCCATGATTATGGCCAAAATAACGCCGCGCAGCATCATCGTCAGAGCGCGCCAAAAGTTGCGCGCCTCACCGAGGATAATATTCAGCGACATTCCCAAAATGGCAGCCATGAGTGGAGATACCATCATGGCCCCAACGATTATTTCAGGGCTATCCAATAGAAAACCCAATGCGGCAAAGATGGCTCCCAAAGAGAGCGTCAGAGAATAATCTATATTATGCCGAATACCCTTTTGGATTGATTGGTACGCCTCTGTTTGCTCTGTAGTACTGACATTGGGAAGGAAGTTGAATAAACGCACCCATAATTTTTGATGCGCACTGCGTAAAAAAGGTATTTTGCGTCGGATTATGATTGTCGGAATAGGTGAACGGTGGAAGATGGTTTTGGGGATATTCCCAAAAATAAAGCGATTTACGATGCTTTTTTCGGCACTAGCTCCGATGATGAGAAGATCGTAACCCTCACCCGCTTCTTGGAGTATGCCTTGTACTGGGGCGTCCGCTACAACGATTTTAGGCGAGGTTCGAATGTCAGGGAAACTGTCGGCTATATCCGATAATCGCTTGCGCCCCGCGTTTATTTCCGCCTCTGAGTGACGAAAGGCTACATAGAGGAGCGTGATTTGCGCTTTCGGGTTCAGTTTATGGGCTATCTTGACCGCGTGAATAGCATTTGGGCCGCCTGCAACCGGGATGAGAATACGCCTGGGGGAGCGGGTGTAATTTCTTTGCGCAACCAAGATGTCGTTGGATGCGTTTTGCAGCACCGAGTCCAGAGTTCGGCTGAGTATGTATCGCCCCCCGGATGCTGCCCCACTCCAGCCCAGCACCAATATCTCGGCGTTTGATTTCTTGGTTTCTTGCAGGATAATGCGATCAGCCATCTGTCGGTAATGAAGGATAATATCTAGGGGAACTTCACTGTTCTCTTGATAATCTTTTAACCAGGCCCACGTTTGCGATTCGGCATCCGGATTGCCAGCCACAACACATGCTGAACCATTTTTACCGCGTGCCAGGTCACACGCTAAATCTACCAATGGTTTATCTTGTTTATCTCTCACCGCTGCTAAAACAAGGCGTTTTTGTTCATCTTTATTAGTTTGGTTTTTTGTCTTGACCATCATTTTATTTCCTCGTTTCAAGGGCAGAGGGGCATTGAAGGGCTGGAAGATTATGCTTTATCCCAGATGCGCCAAATTAATGCACCGATCACACCCCCAATTATAGCGGGCGTGATGGCCTGCCGTCCCAAGATTTCTAGCACGATAACGATTCCGGCCATGGGGACTTCCAGCGCGGCGGTGATGCCAGCGGTTATCCCAGCCACAACGAGCAAGGGAGAATTTTCGAAACCGGGCAGGAAGCCGATCATTGCCGCTCCCATCCCCCCAACCCACATTGCTGGGCCGAAGATACCCACACTTCCCCCGCTGCCAGAGCGCAGACTAACATCCAAAGCTTTACCTACTGTGAGGCTGGCAAGGGCCAATAGGCCCAGTTTCCCCAATAATGCATCCTGCAAGGGTGCCAATCCCGGACGTCCTATCTCGAAGGGCTGGAGAGCAGATGAATATCCACCAGATAAGAAAATAACAACCGGGATGGCCAATATTGCTCCCAAGGCGGGTTGAAGCCAGAGAGGGGCCCACCCTTTCCAGAGATTGCCAATATTGCGAAAAATCCCAACATAGAGTTTTGCCATTACTGCCCCAACGAAAGCGGCAATTAATATATGCAGCAATGCGCTCGCCGAGGTGATTTGGGGAAGTGAATGACTTAAACTCAAAACGGGATCAAAACCTGTCAAAGCTCCTGTGGTCAAAAATGCGATCAGGCTCGTTAGTATAGCTGCCACAGTATGGTATAAGGCTAACTGTCCCTGGCCCTTTTTGTATGCCAGAGCTTCTACGCCCACTAAAGTGCCGCCAATGGGGGCCAGTAAGACTGCTCCCACGCCAGCGCCTGCCCCAAGCAAGGCCATGGTTTGTCGTTTGGCTTTTTCCTTTAAACCCAGTAGATGGCTGCAAAAGATACCGGCTGCCATGCCTGTGAAAAAACTTGGCCCTACAAGGCCGCCTCCGCCTGTCGCTACACAGAGAATGGTTCCTAACAGCTTGAAAGGCCACCAATACCAGGGACCCTGTCCTTTTTTTTCAACAATCGTTAATGCGGCATCGCCAATACCTGGGCCTGATATAAGAGGGACAAAATTGAGGAAAAGCCCC
Organism: Chloroflexota bacterium; assembly: GCA_034717875.1. Lineage (GTDB taxonomy): Bacteria > Chloroflexota > Anaerolineae > Anaerolineales > UBA11858 > JAYELX01. The sequence continues at coordinate 3,899 of JAYELX010000072.1, forward strand.
ATGATCAACGAGCCAATTATCAAGCTGGACACAAAGACAAAAGTTTGGTTAAAGGGTAATCCAATTAGCAATTCCGCTATTTTTGGAATCCCCCACTTAAAGGCAGCAATAGAAATTCCTACCAATGGTCCGATCAAAAATGCCGTAAAAATAGGCCATATCTCTGAAGAGAAAAAATCTTCCTCATCGAGAAAAGGTAATACATCTGGGTAGGGCTCATTTTTATTTGAGTTTTCCGATGTGTTCATTTTGATGACCTAATTTTGGTGAATGAACCCGCCCTGCTGACCGAGCGGTGGCGGGGGGGGCTGGTTTGGTGTGGATTGCGCGGTGTGACAAAACAGGTGCGCCGACAGCAAGCGTTATTCGAGATTTTGCAGAGTTGGGATCATCGCTCGAATAGCGCGTGCCCGGTGACTCAAGCGATTTTTCTCATCCATACTCAGTTCTGCCATTGTTCGTTCCATGGATGCTACCAAGAAGATGGGATCATAGCCAAACCCGTGCTGCCCGCGTTCCTCGGGGATGATCTCTCCGGGGCAGATGCCTTCTGTAAAAACGGTATCCCCACCCACGGGAGTGAGAGCAACCACGCAGCGGAAACGGGCTATCCAGGGATGGGGGTGAGGTTGTAATTTTTCCAGCAGGTAAGCACGGCGATCAGCATCTGTAGCCTTCGGCTTGGGGGCATATCGGGCTGAATAGAGTCCCGGCTCCCCATCCAGGGCATCTACTTCCAACCCTGAGTCATCGGCTAACGCGGTCAATCCAGATGCCTGAGCGTAGGCTTGGGCTTTGAGGGCCGCGTTTTGCGCGTAAGTTGTGCCGGTTTCGGCAACGTGCAGGTTGAGTCCGATCTCAGCTGGAGAGATTAGCTCGATGTCGAGTTTACTCAGCAAAGCTTGGATTTCGTCGAATTTGCCGCGATTTTGGGTGGCGATAAGTAGTTTGGGCATGTTCAACTCGTGGGTTTGCAAAATGATGATTTTAGGGTATTCTGTATATTAGCTCAAATTTTTAGGCTTGGTACGAAAGTTGTTCATTTGTGATAAGTGTGCATTGGAAAAATAACACGATGGATGAAATCTTTGCAAAACGAATCGATCGCGCCGCTGAGCGCATTTTGGGAAACGAAAAGCTGACTGCTGATCTGGATGACGACGCGGCTAACGTGCTCATAGATTGGGGCCTTGCCTGTGTAAAAGAT
>JAYELX010000073.1:0-2001 GCA_034717875.1 Chloroflexota bacterium
CGGCGATTGATGTCGGGTATATCAATCAAATTGCTTTTGACGAACTCTACGAACAAGCTCGAAAAACGAAAGCTCTCACTGGCGGCTTTCGAGCATCCCTTCATAAACGTGCCTGACATCTGGATATCTGACACCTGACACCTGATACCTGGCACCTGATACCTGGCACCTGATACCTGATACCTGATACCTGATACCTGATACCTGATACCTGATACCTGACACTCTCATGCGCATTTTATACTTCTCCCGCGACTATACCACCCACGAACACCGTTTTCTCTCCGCTCTGGCAAAGACAAAGCATCAGGTTGGTTTTTTGCGCTTAGAGCGGCGAGGCAAGGCGTTGGACGACAGGCCATTGCCGCCACAAGTAGAGCAGATTCCCTGGGCTGGGGGTCAATCCCCAGTTGGATTCAAGGATGGCTTGCGCTTGGTCGTCGCTCTAAAAAAGGTGATTCGCGATTTCAAGCCCGACCTGATCCACGCTGGGCCTCTGCAGCGATCGGCATTATTGGTTGCTTTGACGGGGTTTCATCCCCTGGTGAGCGTGTCTTGGGGCTATGATTTGCTCATGGATGCCGAGCGCAACCATTGGTGGCGTTGGGCCACGCAGTTTACGTTGAAGCACAGCGATGCCTTTGTCGGCGATTGTGAAACTATCCGTGATTTGGCTATCGCATACGGCATGGCCGCTGATCACATCATCACTTTTCCGTGGGGTGTAGACCTTCAGCATTTTACGCCGGGACCATCGTCACTGCGAGAACGCCTGGGTTGGGATGACGATAGCTTTGTTCTCATCTCCACTCGCAGTTGGTCACCCCTCTACGGGGTGGAAGATTTGGCCCGCGCTTTTGTGAGAGTTGCGCGCCGCCGCCCTGAAATGCGTTTGTTGATGTTGGGCAACGGCCCTTTGGCCCCCAAGATTCGACGCATTTTCATGGGCGCGAAAATGCTAGACCGCGTCCATTTCCCTGGGCGAGTGAGTCGAGCTAATTTACCGGACTACCATCGCGCCGCTGATTTGTACATCAGCACTTCACACAGTGACGGGACTTCGATTTCCTTGCTGGAAGCTTTGGCCTGCGGCACCCCAGTCTTGCTGGCCGATATCCCCGGCAACCGCGAATGGGTATCCCCCTCTCCCCCCGGGAGAGGGGTTAGGGGTGAGGGAAAAGGGGCTAGGGGTGAGGGGAGAGAGGCTAGGGATGAGAGCGATATCGGCTGGTTGTTCCGCGACGGAGATGTGGACGCACTCGCAGACGGTATCATCCACGCGTGGGAGCAGAGGGAAGGGCTTGCGACCATGGGGATGGCTGGCCGTCACATAGCAGAATCCCGCGCCAACTGGGAAAAGAACTTCCCAGCCTTGTTAGAGGTATATTCGATTGCAACGAAAGGTGTGTAAAGGATTTCTATGTTCAGTTACGAAGATATTCTAAAAAAATTCAAACAGATAGAGTTGACCAAAAGCGGCGTGATTATGGTGCATAGCTCGTATAAATCGCTCGGCGGGGTGGAGGGCGGTGCGGGCACGGTTATCGATGCTTTGTTGGAGTTTGTCGGGCCGCAGGGTACGGTTTTGTTACCGAATTTTGAGTTTAAGTCTTGGACTGAGAGCCATTATTTTGATGTCGCCGAGACGCATTCGAAGATGGGGATTATTGGGGAGTTGGCGCGCTTGAGACCGGACGCGCTCCGCACCCCGCATCCAATTTATTCTTTTGCCGCAATTGGAAAGCGGAAGGATGAATTTGCCGCTTGCGATGACGAGGAGGCCTATGGCCCCAATTCGGTTTTTGCTCGTTTTCATCAACTCAACGGCACCATTGTGAGTATTGGGCTGCACTGGAACAGCACTTTTTCGCTGCATCATTATGTCGAGTATCGCAGTGGCTGTGATTACCGCCGGGTGAAGCGTTTTTCGGGAATTTATGTGGGTTATGATGGCGTGCCGAAGATTAAGACTTATACGATGTTTGTGCGCAAAAATCAGCG
>JAYELX010000073.1:2101-5078 GCA_034717875.1 Chloroflexota bacterium
TCCGCTGTACTGGTGTCGGAATACCATTCCGGACTACAGAGGCACCCATGTCAGATTACCGTGAATTTTACCGCCGCAATCTCCCCCACTGGCAGCCGCCAGATGCAACCCTATTTATTACATTTCGGCTGGCAGGCTCATTATCGCGTCAAGCGGTTGCTGCCTTGCAAGCAGAGAGTGAGCGAGAAAAACAAGCTCTACTTCAAATTGATAATTTCAAAGAACGTCAACAAACTGCATATCAAAACATCTGGCGTTCCTTCGATCGCTGGGAGCAGGCCTTGAATAACACTCCCAATGAGCCAAAATGGTTGGCAAAATCTGACATTGCGAACCTAGTAGCGAAAGCTCTACACTATCGAGAAAATAAAGTATATGATTTGTGGGCCTTTTGTATCATGCCCAATCACGTTCACCTTATATGCACCCCGTTGCCGAACGATGAGAACGAACCGCACCCACTTCATCGTATTTTGCAGTCACTCAAACGTTATACCGCCTATCAATCCAACCTGCTTTTGGGACGACAAGGAGCATTCTGGCACCCAGAAAGCTACGACCGCGTTATACGGGATACCAACGAATTCGAGCGCACCCTGAATTACATACTCAGCGACCCGGTCACAGCAGGATTAGTTCCTCATTGGGATGCTTGGCCGTGGACGTTTATGCAAGATGAAATTTTAATATCATCGCCGCAGGAGAACGAAACGTCCCGGTCGACGTCGCAAAAATTAAAACCCATCCTCACCCAACTCTACCCCCTCCACCGCACTCTGGCTTCCGCCGAGATGGATGAAGCCCTTCGCATTGTCGGCGAGCATATTCCCGCCGCGGCGAATTTCGAGATCGAAGCCTACCCGCCGGGCACGCCTGTCTGGACATGGACGGTGCCGGAGCGGTACGCCGTCCACGAGGCATATCTGGAAACCGAAACCGGTCAACGCATCGTTGATTTTGCCGATAACCCGCTTCACATTGTTTCGTATTCTCATTCGGTGGATAAAAGCCTCACCTGGGATGAATTGGAACCGCATCTCTATTACAGCGAAAAACGCCCCTCAGCAATCCCCTGGATTTTCAAGTATTATCAGCGCGATTGGGGTTTTTGTCTCTCCAAAGATATTTTTGATCAATTGCCGCGCGATGCCCGTTACCGGGCCGTCATCCGCTCAGAGTTTCTCGCTGATCCCGCTGCGGGTGGATTCCGGGTTGGAGTGGGTCTTATATCTCCCGAGGGGGATACTAATTCCGAGGCAGGCGAGCTGCTCATTTCATCCCATCTATGCCACCCCATGCAGGCCAACGATGATGCCGCCGGCGTGGTAACAGCCATCGAGGTGGCCCGCCGTCTGGCCGAGAATCCGCTGCCGCCCGGCTCGATGAGCGTCCGTTTCTGGTTCGGCCCCGAGACCATTGGCACGATTGCGTATTTAGCCCACCACGAAGATTTGATTCCCCGTCTCAAAGGCGGCATCTTCGCAGAAATGACCGGCAACCGGGGCAAAATCGCCTGGCATCACAGCCGCCAACACGATCATCTCCTCGACCGCATCACCCGTTACGTTTTAGCCAACACGGAACACATAGAACGGGACTTCGCTGCCTTTCCTCCCAACGACGAGCGCGTCATCAACGGCCCCGGCGTCAACGTGCCCTGTATCTCGATAAACCGCTGGCCTTACGACGAATATCACACCAGCGACGATAATCCTGACATTATCCACGAAGATATGCTCCAAGCGGCGGCAGACGTGATCGAAAAGATTACTCGAATCTATGCCAGCAACTACATTCCCAAACGGACTTTCCGCGGGCCGGTGTTCCTCTCCGGGCATGGTCTGTGGGTTGATTGGCGCCATAATTTCGATCTCAATCGAGCCAACGAAAAGATCATGATGTGCTTGGAAGGCCAGCACAGCGTATTCGACATCGCCGCAGAAGTTGGGCTCGATTATTGGATGGTGCGGGAGTATATCGAAAAATTTAGGGCCAAAGGTTTTGTCGAAGCCTGGCCTATTCCTGGTGAAGCACCGAGTTCATAGGGTATACTTGAAGCAGATGTTTTGATATGCCGCTATTTGCGCAGGAGGCGTTTATGTTAGTTGACACGGGATACGAACACATAATTATAGATGAGGGCAATGTGCCGATAATAACAGGGACAAAGATTAAGGTGGTTGAACTTGTTTTGGATAATATTGCCTATGGTTGGAGTCCCGAAGAACTTCATTTCCAACATCCTGAGTTAACATTAGGGCAGATATATTCGGCGCTGTCTTACTACTGGGACCATAAAGAAGAGCTTGATCAAGACATCGAGCTTCGTCTTCGACGAGTCAACCATATCCGGGAAGCAACGCCGCAGCTACCCCTGGAAGTCCGGCTTAAGACACCGCTGGCAGTCTGATGGCAATCAGGTTTTACATGGATCATCATGTGCCGCGCTCTATCACGAACGGTCTCCGGTTGCGTGATGTAGATGTGATAACTGCCTACGAAGATGGAACCAGTAGATTTGATGACCCTGATCTGTTGGATCGATCGGGCGCATTAGGACGCGTGCTATTCACTCGCGATGATGATCTCCTTGCGGAGGCAGCCCAACGACAGCGAAGTGGTATTTCGTTTCAGGGTGTGATTTATGCTCATCAACTACATATCACCATAGGTGCTTGCATTCGTGATTTGGAAATCATTGCCAAGATTGGGGAACCTGACGATTTGATGAGTGGGGTAATATTTTTGCCCCTTTAAAGTTTAACGCTACCCCCAAATGCTTCGTGTAGCATACTCGAAGGAGTGCCGCGTTCTGTTTGAAATGAAAGATAATGCCTGTCGTTAGTATAATCCTAGTTGCTCAAAATCCTGTTGATCAAGCACCGATAGAAGTGCATTGTATTTGGAAAACGCATTGCACTTCGGGTTATTCAAAGGGATTCTTGATCAACCCGTGGTGCAATGCATCTTTGAGATG
>JAYELX010000074.1:0-5078 GCA_034717875.1 Chloroflexota bacterium
AAGCAGGATTCTATTGGTGTGGGTCATGCTATGCTACCAAATGGCCAACGGATCGCTGTGCTCAAGACGCTGTTGACGTCGGTTTGTGAGAGTAATTGTTATTATTGCCCCTTCCGGTCAGGTCGGGATTTTCGGCGCGCTAGTTTCACCCCCGATGAGTTCGCCCAGGTTTTATATACATGCACCGGGCTGGGATTGTCGAAGGGCTTTTCTTGAGTTCGGGAGTGGTTGATAGCGGCATGAAGACGCAGGATCAATTGTTGGCGGCTGCGGAGATATTACGGCGCAAATATAATTATAGCGATTATCTGCATCTCAAGATTATGCCCGGGGCCGAGCGGGCGCAAGTTGAGCAGGCCATGCTGCTGGCCGATCGGGTTTCGATCAATCTGGAAGCGCCCAATACCGAACGTTTGAGCCAGCTGGCCCCCAAGAAAATTTTCGACGATGAGCTGCTCACTCCGCTGCGATGGATGCAGGAAATTCGCAGCCAACAATCGCCGCACAAGGTCTGGCGTCCAGCGGGTGAGCGTGCGCGTGGCAGAGGGCGCTGGCCCTCCTCGGTGACGCAATTTGTGGTCGGTGGAGTGGACGAGAGTGACCTGGAGTTATTGACAGCGACCGAGTACCTGTACGCTCAGACCGGCTTGGCACGCGTATATTTTTCGGCCTTTCACCCCATAGCTGATACCCCCTTCGAGAACCGCGCTGCCTCACCACCCGAACGAGAGCATCGTTTGTATCAGGCTTCTTTTTTGCTGCGTGATTATGGATTTGGCCTGGAGGAGTTGCCATTTCAAGCGGCGGAGAATCTGCCTCTGGAAATCGATCCCAAACTGGCCTGGGCGCAGCGGAATTTACGCCAGCAGCCCATCGAGTTGAACACAGCCCGGCGCGAGATTCTGCTGCGGGTGCCTGGGATCGGCCCAAAGAGCGCGGACGTGATCCTGCGCGCCCGCCGCCAGAACAAGCTGCGGGATTTGAGTCAATTGAGCAAGTTGGGGCTTAGGCTCAAGCATGCTGAGGCGTTTATTTTGCTGGATGGTAAAGCTCCGGCGCGGCAATTGAGGTTGTTTTGAATTCCAATTTATTAGCGAATGGTTAGCGGATCGCTTCGATCGCTTCGCTGTGCGCACATCCGTGTTGCGTGCATAGCATGCCCACATTCGTGTTGCGTGCCTTGCTTTGCCACACGGTGTGCACCCACTTGGTGTGCCTTGCTTTGCATGCCTACGGCAACGGCAACGGCAACGGCAATGGCAAGCGGATTCATTCATTCCATCCGTTAATCCGTTACACATCCGCTTACCAACTTGTAGCCCCCGCGAATGAATTGCGGGATTGCCGGTGCTGTACTCAAATATAACAACGAATATATAGGATTTATCGAATTTTACAATTTTATTTGGCGGGTATCGAAACTCGCCCTACGACTACGACTCCATCAGTGGGTTTGATCGAAATTTGCAGCCTAGAATTCGGTCAATCCTGAAATTCGCTGTCATATCTTTGCGGGCAAGTTACCGCGAATGAATTGCGGGCTGATAGCGGAAATTGGATGAATCCGATTCGTAGTCAAACAGCCCAGGCATCGCTTTGCGTCCCTTCGGGAAAATGCCAGGGCTGATATTGCAAAGGCCTTGCTGAAGGCACGCAAAGCGCGGCCGTTCAGCCCGGTAGGGCTTTGCACAATTAGCACGGTGGTTTCCCCAACGGGGATGCAAAGCAACCGCCGTGCGGGGGTGCGGGGTACCACGTTCGCGGCAGCGGCATTTGCGAAACGTGGTTCACCACCGTACGGGGGTGCGGGATTCCAACAAAATAATCGGATGCACAGCCACACGATCGGCTCCGTCTTCGATCTGAGATTGGCAAGAGACGCCCGAGGCGGCCACGATGACATCCTCATCTGCGCCGCGCACGGCGGGGAAGAGGGCCATTTCACCCACCTGCATGGAGAGCTCGTAATGTTCGGCCTCGTAGCCGAAGGCCCCGGCCATGCCGCAGCAGCCCGCATCGACGACTTCAACCTGGTAGCCCACGGCTTCGAGCATAGTCACGGTGGCATCAACTCCCACGGGATAACCATCCGCCGCCGGTGGGCGCGCCTTTTGATAACAGTGGCCGTGGAGCAGGATGGTATTTGGTAGATTGTTAGATTGGTGATTGGCTTTCCAGGGTTCTAATCTGTCGTCTCTGACCAGGAATTCGTCCAGCATCCAGGCGCGTTGGGCTATATTGGTGACGCCCTCATCGTGCGGGAAAAAGTCGGGGTACTCATCGCTAAGGGTGTAAATCTCGGAAGGTTCGATTCCGATGATGGGCAATTGCCCCTCGGGATCAAGTTCGACGATGGCCGCGATCAACTTGCGGGCGTGTTTCTTGGCTGCAGCGAGGAAACCTTTGGAAATCAGCGTGCGCCCGGCCCCAACCACGGGTAGAATTTCGGCCCGGTAACCCACAGCAGACAGCACACGCAAAGCCGCATCCAACGTCTCAGGATGAAAGTGTTGGGTAAATGGATCAGAGAGAAGCAAACACAAACGTTCGGTCATGAGACCTTCACTAGCGTTGGGGCTGCCTGATACCCGCTCACCTGACACCTGCTCCCCGACACCACTAACGCACCCCCGTTCGGTCGTGAGACCTTCACTATCGTTGGGGCTGCCTGCTACCCGAAACTCCGGCAACATCCTCTGCGGCGCGAGTCCAAACATTTTCGCAAAGATAGCCCAAAGGGTTTTGTTCTGGAGAAAGGTATTGGCCAGGGGACGCAGCCAGGAGCCAATCTGGGCAAAGTGATGAAAATAGCCAAAGACGTAATCACGCAGCTTGCGACGGTGGGATTGGTAAAAATGTTCCAGAAAAGCATACTTGAGCTTGGCCATATCCACAGCCGAGGGGCATTCCGATTTACAGCCCTTGCAGGCCAGACAGAGATCAAGTGATCGGAAGACAGCTTGCTCGTCAATGTGCGTATCCGTGGGCGATGATGTGCCGCTGATGAAAGCGCGCAGCAAATTAGCCCGGCCGCGGGTGGCGTAGATTTCTTCTTGGGTGGCCTGAAAAGAGGGACACATGACTCCATCAGATTGGCGGCAATCTCCGGAGCCGTTGCATATTTCGATTGCGCCGTCCAGCCCGCCCTGCCGCTCGAAGCTTAGTGACGATTGCCAGCCTCGGGCCTGGTAGTTGGCCCCATAGCGCAGATTATGATTCATGGGCAGCGGGTCCACGATTTTGCCGGGGTTGAGAATCCCTTGAGGGTCGGCAGCCTCTTTGAGGGCGATAAAGCTGGTCACAACCTCATCCCCATAAAGTTTCTTTAACCACTGCGAACGTGCCAGCCCATCCCCATGTTCGCCGCTGGTTGATCCTCCCATATCGATAACCAAATCGGTCGCTGCCGAGGCAATCGCTTCCATCTGCTCGACCCCCTGCTGAGTCTTGAGATTGATGAGCGGGCGAGTGTGCAGGCAGCCGGCTGAAGCGTGGGCGTAAAAATAAGCCTTGGTGTTATGCCCGGCGGCAATCTTTTCGACCGCGCCCACATATTCGCCCAGACGCTCCACGGGCACAGAAAGGTCTTCGATAAAAGTCTGTGTGCGCTGGTCGCCGGGGTGGGATTGCAGAATTCCCAACCCGGCTTTGCGAACGTCCCATACGCGTTTCTGGGCCGCGGGCGATTCAGCGATAAGGGCGTCCGCTCTGAGTTGGCGGGCCTTCGAGAGCAAGTGTTCGGGGTCATCTCCGCTAAATTCGACCACCAACAGCGCGCCGGGGAGGTTGTTTTTACCCCCAGGGATGAAGTCGAGTTTGCGGGCGTAGGCGGGCACATCCCGGGCCAATTGCAGCAAAACGCGCGGGATTAGCTCCACGGCGGAGGGATGATGCTCCAAAATATCGGGCGTGACGTCGCAGGCCTGGGCATTGGACTCGAATGCCAGAACGGCCAAAATTGTGTGTTTGGGTTTCGGCACCAGTCGCACAGTGGCCTTGCGAATTATAGCCAGGGTTCCCTCCGAGCCGGCTACGAGCGGGGCCAGATTGATGCTGTCGGCGGCGACGGGTGGATAATCCCATTTCCAGTGCAGCGGTGCAGATGGCGACCAGGGCAGTAAATAGTTGAGATTATAACCAGCCGCACACCGCCAGGTTTGCGGCCAGTTAGCCCGGATTGTGTCGGCTTGTTCTTGGCGGATGGTCAGAGCTGCGGCGTAAATTTGGGCTAAACGGCTTTTCCCGCTGGCGATTCGTTCGGCCTTGGCAAGTGGAATTTCTGCCAATGTCGCCATGCTGCCATCGGATAGGATAACTTCAAGTTCTTCGAGATGATCGGCAAACATGCCGTAGACAATCGAATGCGAACCGCTGGCATTGTTGGCGATACAGCCCCCCAAAGTAGCCCGATTATCGGAAGCGGGATCAGGCCCAACTTGGAGACCCAGCTCTGCCGCGGCCTGGTTGAGGCGACTCAACACGAGGCCGGGTTGCACTGTTGCGACACCGCCTCGGTCCCCAGCATCCGCGCGCAACGCCAGAATCCGATTCAAATAGCGCGAGCAGTCCACAATCAACCCCGCTCCGACAGCCTGCCCAGCCAACCCAGAGCCTGCACCTCTGGCGATGATGGGAATGTTGCAATCCCCAGCCAATTCAACCAGCGCCGAGAGCTGATCCAAAGTGCGCGGGAAAGCCACGCCCAAGGGTTCAATCTGGTAAATGGATGCGTCGGTGCTGTAAATCGTACGCGTGGCGGGGTCTGTGCGGACATCAATCCCCGCTTGCTGTAATTCGTGGATGAGGTCAGAGGTCATTTGGTAAGTTGCTCAAAATGTCAGTAAGTATACGGCGGGAATGGAATCCCGCCCTACGAACGGAACGACATTCCCCCCTCCCTCTCTGTGGGCGGAGTGGGAGGGGGATAGGGGGTGGGTGAGGTTTTACGAAAATTATACCATTCTATAGCGTAAGTCCCCGCGAATGAATTGCGGGCTGATAGCGGAAGTCGGATTTATCCGACTATACAGCCAGTATCGCTTTCATGGTTTGTCGTACCCAGTATAATAACAAAACTT
>JAYELX010000075.1:0-5066 GCA_034717875.1 Chloroflexota bacterium
TTCACCGCCGATGATGGTGTTCATGGCGAAGAGGTGTGGGTAACGGAGTTTCCTTATGACACAACCCATCTCTTGCAAGACATCAAACCGGGAGCGTTTGGTTCTATCCCTTCTTTCGAATACAAAGGTTTCAGCAATGAAATTTCCAACTCTTATCGCCTTGGTTGGACGATTTACTTCACTGCCAACGATGGCAAGTCCGGGGTGGAATTGTGGCAGGTTTCCGCCGGCGCGCTGCCCCAGACCGGTTTCGCTCCCGGTGTCAAAACTGATCTGGCCTCCAAACCAGATAATTTTAATTATCAGTCCCTGGGCGTCATGTGGCTAGAACTCCCCGATCTGGGCCAAAATGTCTCCATTGTGGGCGTGCCCAAAACTGGCCATAGCTGGCGATTGGATTGGCTTGAAGCGGGGCAGGTTGGCTACTTGAACGGAACCGCTTTCCCCACCTGGGAGGGCAACACGGTCATCTCCGGGCATGTTTATCTTTCCGATGGCAGCCCGGGACCGTTTGCCGATTTGGACGAACTCGCCTGGGGTGACGAGATCATTCTCCACGCTTGGGGGCAAAAATATGTCTATCAAATCCGCCAGAGTCTCGATTGGGTTGATCCCAACGATGAGAGCGTCCTGGGGCACAAAGCTCACGATTGGCTCACTTTGATCACCTGCAAGGGCTACGATCAGGATCGCGACATGTATCACTGGCGCACTGTGGTGCAAGCGGTCATTATCGAGATTGTGGACGAGTAGTTTTCAGCAGCCGCGTCATGCGTATAGGCAATTATAGGAGGTCGGAATCCTAACTGGATCCGACCTCTTTGAAGTTGCTGGTAAAATAATAGTTGATCTCGTTCACCTCACCCACCCCCTGGCCCCCTCCCTCTCCGCTTGCAGAGAGGGAGGGGGGATTGGCGTTCGGATTTGGCGGCAATATAACAATATAATAACGAATTGTAGGATTGATCGAGTTTTGGTTTGAATTCGCTCAATCCCAGAAATTCGTTGTCATATTTATGCGGGCATCTCTGCGTCTCCCCGTCTTTGGGTTAAAATGTGGTAGGAATCTCGTCTCGTCAGCCGTTCAAACCAACCTCACCCACCCCCTGGCCCCCTCCCCTCCGCTGTGCAGAGAGGCAGGGGGAATCATCTGTCCACTGAGATTGCGAAAACGAGTTTGAACCGACCTCACCCACCCCCTGGCCGCCTCCCTCTCCACTTGCAGAGAGGGAGGGGGGATCTGTCCACTGAGATTGCGAAAACGAGTTTGAACCGACCTCACCCACCCCCTGGCCGCCTGCCTCTCCGCTGTGCAGAGAGGGAGGGGGAATCTGTCCGCTGGGATTGCGAAAATGAGTTCGAACCGACCTCACCCACCCCCTGGCCCCCTCCCTCTCCGCTTGCAGAGAGGGAGGGGGGATCTGTCCACTGGGATTGTGAAAACGAGTTTGAACCGACCTCACCCACCCCTTGGCCCCCTGCCTATCCGCCGTGCAGAGAGGCAGGGGGGATTGGCGTTCGGATTTGGCGGCAATATAACAATATAATAACGAATTGTAGGATTGATCGAGTTTTGGTTTGAATTCGGTCAATCCCAGAAATTCGTTGTCATATTTATGCGGGCATCTCTGCGTCTCCCCGTCTCTGCGTTAAATTCACGAACCAGGGACCTGAAGTTAGAATTGAGGAGTTCACCACCATGCCGCTTGATCAGCTCAGCATCGAAGAAAATACCCCCTTGCGAGATTTGACCACTTTCGGCATCGGCGGACCAGCCAGATATTACCTTCGAGCTGATTCCGTTGATGCTTTGATTCGCGCCTTGCAAGCGGCCCAGCGCGAGTGTGTGCCTTGCTTCATTCTTGGCGGGGGCAGCAATGTTTTGGTCAGCGACCGCGGCTTTGATGGACTAGTGATTCACGTTGCCACCGCGGGAATCACCACCCTGGCCGAAGACGCCGAATCGATCACGCTGCAGGTCGCCGCCGGGGAAGTTTGGGACCAATTTGTAGCCGCAACAACGCGGGCAGGCTGGTGGGGGGTCGAAAACCTGTCCCTGATTCCCGGCCGCGTGGGCGCATTTCCGATTCAAAATGTGGGCGCCTATGGACAGGAAGCCGGCGACGTGGTTCAGTCTGTGCAGGTTTGGGACAGGGAAAGCGGAATGGTCAAAACCCTGACTAATTCAGATTGTCATTTTGGCTATCGCAGCAGCATTTTTAATACCACCCACAGGGGCCGCTATGTCATCCTCCACGTAATTATCAGGCTGAACAAACAAGGCCGGCCCAATTTATCTTACCGGGGGTTGCGGGAATATTTCGACGAGACGCCTACCACGCCAGGGCAGATGCGCACCGCCGTCATCCACATCCGCGAGCAAAAATTGCCCGACCCCGACGTGGTTGGCAGCGCAGGTTCATTTTTCAAGAACGTGATTCTGGATGCGGACGAATTTTCACATCTGCAAGTATATGTGCGTGAGCGATTGAGCGCGGAATCCATCACTAAGCTGGCCGGCTTCCGGGAACGCTACCCCAGCCCCACGGGCATCAAAATCCCGACCGCGTTTTTGATCCAGGCCTGCGGTATGGGAGCTGCCAGTCTGGGCGGCGCGGCCCTCTCCCCTCAACACGCCCTAATTCTGACCAACGCCAGCGGGGATGCGACTGCCGACGATGTCATGCGCCTGGCCCGCCGGGTGCGCCAAAGCATCTACCAGAAAACGGGCCTGGTCATTCATCTGGAACCGACGTTGGTTGGGTTTAGCCGGGAAGAAATGGACGCGTATTTGTCTTTGTCAGCCTCGCCCGGAGATGTAGCCCGGAGCGGATAGCCCCTTTCAAGGGGCGATGTTCCGTAGGACGGAGATTTATCTCCGTCCGATTTGAACAGCTACGTCCGATTTTGCCCCGTGCGATTGGGGTGATGGGCTGTTTTACATCGGCTCCATTACCCGCTGCCAGCCCCGCCCGGTGATGAATTCACCGGGCTACCAAACAGCGCCCGATAAATCGGGCTCGGGAATTGGCTGCGCTAGGAGCTACGAATTACGATTGGATTATTTTCTACAAGATTGGAGGATAAATATGCCCTATTGGCAGCTTTTCTATCATATCGTTTGGGCGACAAAAAAACGTGAGCCAGTACTTGTGCCTGAGGTAGAGTCTATCATCCACAACTATCTGCGCACGAAAGCAATTGGTTTAGGTGCGACTGTTTTTGCTGTCAACGGATGTGCAGATCATGTGCATGTCGTGGCAGCAATTCCGCCAAAAATTCGATTGTCCAAATTTATTGGGCAGATAAAGGCAGTAGCGACAGCGAAATTCAACAAATCTGGACATCCTCAGGCGCCGATCTATTGGCAAGCAGAATATGCTGTATTTTCGTTTGACCGCAAACGATTACCAAATTATGTAGCCTATATTGAACGCCAAAAAGAACATCATGCAAAGAACACTGTTATTCCCATCTTGGAGCGCGTAGAAGGCCAGGGAGTGAAAATGATTCGTCAGAAGGGTGAACATTATATGGTTGATAATGAAAGTTGGCGACAAGAAATGATGGTGTATTTGCAGCCGCTAGATGAATTGGGTCAGCCAGGTTTACCTGGCGCTGTTCTGTAGGATGGAGCCTCGCCCGGTGATGAATTCACCGGGCTACCAAACAGCGCCCGATAAATCGGGCTTGGAAATTGGCTGCGGAAACGGATAGCCCCTTTCAAGGGGCGCTGTTCTGTAGGACGGAGATTTATCTCCGTCCGATTCAACTCAGTTCGATTTGCCCCGGTCCGATTCAACTCCGTTCGCTTCTCCTCCATCCGATTCATCCCCGTCCGATTTATCTCCATCTCCGTCCGACTTGAACAACTACGTGCGATTTATCTCCGTCCGATTGGGCTGACGGGCTGTTTTACATCGGCTCAATTACCCGCTTTCAGCCCCGCCCGGTGATAAATTCACCGGGCTACCAAACAGCGCCCGATAAATCGGGCTTGGGAAATTGGTCTCGGAAACGGATAGCCCCTTTTAAGGGGCGCTGTTTTGTAGGACGGAGATTCATCTCCGTCCGATTCTCCTCCGTCCGATTCATCTCCGTCCGCTTCTCCTCCGTCCGATTCATCTCCGTCCGCTTCTCCTCCGTCCGATTTGGCCCCGTCCGATTTGAACAACTCCATCCGATCTTCATCCCCGTGCGGGACTCTTCAACAGCAAGAAACAATGCTACAATTGTACCGAAAACAAAACACCAACCAAAGAGGTCTCTCATGACCAAAAAACCAACCTACATTCTCGGCGATTTGCCCGCCGACCACGACGCGCTGGATTTTCAACCCTACATCGACACTCTCGCGGACGTGATCGCCTCGCCCAACACCCAAACCCCGCTGACTATCGGCGTATTCGGCGGCTGGGGCTCGGGCAAGACCACGTTGATGGGACTGGTGGGGAAGGGCCTGCCAAAAAATTATCGCACGGCCTGGTTCGACGCCTGGAAGTACGAGCGCGAGACCGACCTGTGGCGCGCTCTGCTGCTGACAACGCTGGACGCGCTCGAAGACGCTTTGCCCCAAAACGAAGCTGGCGAAATTGAGCCTGAGGCCAAAGGGAGGCTCGACGATTTACGCACCAGCCTGTACCGCCCGGTCGAGCGCGAAGAGATGGGCGGCCTGCAGGTTGATTGGGGTAAACTGGCCGGGGGCGTGACCCAGGGCGCGCTGCAAATTGGACTCTCGTTTGTGCCCGGTGCAAGTACCCTGGCTGGCATGGTCAAAGCCTTGCAGAAAGAAGGCGCAACAGTCGCCACCGAAAAACTGATCGCCGCCATCGGCCGAGAACGCTCGCAAATCTTCATCCAGCAGGTCCAGTTTTTGGAACAGTTTCAGCGTGAGTTCCGCGACTTGGTTAAAACTTACATTCAAGAGAAAGGCCACCGTCTGGTTGTCTTCGTCGATGACCTCGACCGCTGCCTGCCCGAAAAAGCCGTCGAAGTGCTCGAAGCCATCAAGCTGTTTTTGGACGTGCCCGGCTGCGTCTTTGTGTTGGGGTTGGATGATAAAGTCA
>JAYELX010000076.1:0-5030 GCA_034717875.1 Chloroflexota bacterium
CATTCACCATTCTGCATTCACAACTCCTCCCATGACAATATACCTACACGACATTCCCCTCGAAAAAGCAAAAAAACGTCTCCACAACGCCCTGAAACAAGCCGGGCTTTGGAGCCGCTTAGGCCTTGAAACAATTCCCCTAGACGAGCACGCCCTGGGGCGCACATTAGCCGAACCAATTTGGGCAAAAATATCATCGCCCCATTACCATGCCTCGGCCATGGATGGTTTTGCCGTGCGTGCGTGCGATACGGAAGGCGCGCTGCCAACGTCCCCGCTCGAACTGGCTTATGGCCCCCAGGTTGCCTACGTCGATACGGGCGATCCTCTGCCGGGCTGGGCCAATGCTGTCATCCCCATCGAAAATATCGAGGCATTGGACGCCGAAGGGGAGATCAGCCCCGATACGCGCCACCCTTACGCTTTACGCATCCGCGCCGCGGTGCCGCCCTGGAGTCATATCCGCCCGATGGGGGAAGATATGGTCGCAACGCAGCTTGTTTTACCGGCCGGTCACACCCTACGCCCTCCTGATTTGGGCGCGATCGCCGGCTGCGGTCACGGCAGTGTCAAAGTCGCTCGCCGTCCGCGGGTCGCCATAATTCCAACGGGGACGGAGTTGGTGCCCATCGGCGCATCTGTGGCGAGCGGCGATATTATTGAATACAACTCGACCGTGATGGCAGCGCAGGTCAACTCGTGGGGCGGGCGGGCGAAGCGCGGCGAGATAGTCAGCGACGATTTCGAGAAAATCCGTGCCCGCGTTGCCGAAGCTGCTGTGAATCACGATCTGATTTTGCTCATTGCTGGCTCTTCGGCTGGGTCGGAAGATTTTTCGGCCAGTGTGGTGGATTCTTTGGGAGAATTACTCGTCCACGGCATTGCAGTGAGACCGGGACATCCAGTCATCTTGGGCCTGATTGCTGGCCGGGAGGCAGAGAAACCACCTCAGGCAAAGAGGGCTGCTGACCCCGATCTAAATCCTCAACCCCCGACACCCATCATCGGCGTGCCGGGCTACCCAGTCTCGGCGGCGTTGACGGGCGAGATTTTTGTCGAACCGATGATTGCCCGCTGGCTGGGCCGTCGTCCCTCCGAGCCGCTGGAAGTCGAGGCCACACTCACCCGCAAGTTGGTCTCTCCCGCCGGTGATGATGATTACGTACGCGTGGCCGTCGGCAAAGTGGGGGTGCGCACATTGGCAGCTCCGCTGGCGCGCGGCTCTGGTATCATCACATCGCTGGTGCGCGCCGATGGAATTGTGATCGTCCCAAGCGGGTCTCAGGGCATGGCCGCGGGTGAAAATGTGCACGTGCGTTTGTATCGCTCGCCAAAAGAAATCGAGCGGACGATTTTTATAATTGGTTCCCACGACATTACCCTGGATGTAATGATGCAGTTTTTAGCCGCGCGTGATCGCCGGGTGGCATCGGCCAATGTCGGCAGCATTGGCGGATTGGTGGCTTTGCGCCGCGGCGAGGCGCATTTGGCCGGTTCTCATTTACTCGATCCCGATACAGGCGAGTATAATTTATCCTATATCCGCAAATATTTACCCGATACGCCGGTTCGAGTTATATCGCTGGTGAGGCGCGAGCAGGGTTTGATCCTGACGCAGGGAAACCCCAAAGGAATCCAAAGTTTGGGAGACCTGACCAACCCTGAGGTAAGATTTACCAACCGCCAACGGGGAGCGGGAACCCGCGTTTTGCTGGATTATCATCTTAAAAAGTTGGGGATTCAATCCGAGGAAATCAACGGATATTCTCATCAAGAATATACTCACCTGAATGTGGCCGCGGCTGTGGCCTCTGGCCGGGCCGATTGCGGATTGGGAATCGCTGCGGCAGCTCATGCCCTGGACTTGGATTTTGTCCCCCTTTTTCAGGAAAGATATGATTTAATTATCCCCCAGGAATTTGTCGATCAGGATTTGCTGGCTCCGTTGATGGATGTGCTCGCTGATCCCGATTTTCGTGCTATGGTGGCGTCTTTACCGGGTTACGATCTTTCGCCGATGGGTGAGGTCGTGGCAGAAATGGAGTGATTATGATTGATGCGTTGATTATTGATGATAACCGTAATATGGTCGATGGCCTGCGCAAGATATTGAGCTTGTTGGGGGTTTCGGCGCGGGCAGCCTATGGGCCGAGATCGGGGATGATGGCTTTTAATGAGAAGTCGCCGGATGTTGTATTTTTGGATATAAATATGCCTGGCGTGGATGGTTTCGAGGTTTTTTCTTATTTCAAGCGCAATCCTGAATTCCAGCAGACGCCGGTGATTGTGGTGACCTCGGACGACCAGCCCGAAACGGCCGCCCGCGCTGAGGCCATGGGTGCGGTTACGTTGATTCTCAAGCCGGTCTCTTTTGAAGCTTTGGAATCTGCATTGCAGCAGGCCGGTTTGTTGTAACCGCTTAACAGTAATTCCCGTTTTGAAACTAAAACCAGACTTCGGAAGTCTTCGGATGCCTTTTTGTTAGCGAAATATGTCGTTCGAGACTTCCGAAGTCTTGCCTCTTCTTCATAATATCGGGAATTGCTGAGGGCCGACAGTGCGTCAACTACAATATCTCAATTGTGACCAACCCGCTGTGACCGGTCCGTTGTACCCAACCCGCTGTGACCGGTCTCCTGACCGAGTCACCCGTGACCAGCCCGCTGTACCCAACCCGCTGTGACCGCGGCCCGCTGTACCCGACTCGCTGTGACCGGTCTCCTGACCGAGTCACCCGTGGTCGCAAGGTCAGGCACTCCCAGATGTGATTTGCGATGGGGCGTTGTCGAACCAAAGTTCCAGTAGATTTTCCCCCACGGCGTATCATCCCAGTATTCCGGGCAGGTTTTTTAAACGCACAAACTGGTAAATGGATATAGAGCGATCCAACTTGAAATAAATCCAATTTTTTTGAAAAGAGACTAAAATACTTCGTAAAATGAGCCGTTTGCTCCCCTCTCCCAGAGTTGGGAGAGGGGTTGGGGGTGAGGGGCGACCAGCAATTCCCGTTTTGAAACTAAAACCAGACTTCGGAAGTCTTCGGATGCCTTTTTGTTAGCGAAATATGTCGTTCGAGACTTCCGAAGTCTTGCCTCTTCTTTATAATATCGGGAATTGCTGAGGGCCGACAGTGCGTCAACTACAATATCTCAATTGTGACCAACCCGCTGTGACCGGTCTCCTGACCGAGTCACCCGTGGTCGCAAGGTCAGGCACAGATGAGAGTGTGCTTCGCGAAGACCGGCTTCGTTCGCTAAAAAATATGTACTCGTGTCCCGTATCCCCGTTGTTCCCAAACATGGTCTTCTATCTCTGGCAGCACCCAGCGGTAAAGCCATTTTGCATCTTGCATAGTCATATTGACGCAGCCGTGGCTCATTCTATAGCCGAAGTTGTGATGCCAGTACGTGCCGTGGAATGCCGCACCCGTTTCGTGGAAGAAGCAAACCCAGGGCACGCCGGGCAATTCATAAGCGTGGATATCAGCAGTCATTTTGCCATCGCCCATGTGCTTGGACGGCATCTTCACGTCGATGTTGAATCGTCCTGTGGGGGTGGCCGTTGGGATTCCGAGCGGGTCTGGATTAATGTTGGGAATACCCGGCGAGACCAGCGTGTGCAGGACAACTTCGTCTCGCTCGTAAGCTGTCAACGTTTTTTCTTTCAGGGAGACATCGATGCGCTTATCCTCCCAGGGGACATCGGGCGAGATGGGGGCGATTTCTTTTGGGTGGATAATGCCAACG
Organism: Chloroflexota bacterium; assembly: GCA_034717875.1. GTDB lineage: Bacteria > Chloroflexota > Anaerolineae > Anaerolineales > UBA11858 > JAYELX01. The sequence continues at coordinate 3,747 of JAYELX010000076.1, forward strand.
TGTGTGGCGGGGACGTGATACTCAACCTTCAGCAATTCGTCTTCGATTTTGTACCAGGGACGTCCATCCCGGCCCTCTTCCACCCCTGTGACCCAATGCACCGATTGGTAGTAAAGCCGGTAGAGAGGCACCCAGCCATAGGTTTTTGTGATGCGATAAGCGCGCGTGTATGGGACCGTGATCTCTCCGAGCCAGCCTTCCTCAGGCACCCAGGGGAGGGGAGCGTTGATGTGACGGTTGTCCACTCGTTGAACGTGAGCGCTGTGCGCATAGCCGCCAGGGATGCGGTACCAACATGGAGAGTTGGGGGCGTCTTCCGGTTCGGTGATGATCTCGAATATGGCGAAGAGTTGATCGCGGTAGAGTTTCCCCGCGGGGTCGCTTTCGTAATCTGGCCGCTTATAAATATCAATTTCAGACACAGTCACCCGTCCAACTCCTTGGATGCCCGCGGGGAAGCCTTCACCTTCGGGAAACAAATCGAAGGCCATGCAGCCGAATGCAATTGAGCCTAGCTTGAGGAAATCGCGTCGAGAGATAGGGGATGTCATATTATCAGTACCGGCGTGCCGTAGCCGCGCACATCCCAGGCCTGGCGATCTCGGACGGGCAATTCGAAAACGGGGTTGACCCAGCGGAAGAGCCATTTTGCATCCGGGTTGCTCATATTGACGCAGCCATGACTCATCTGCAAGCCAAAATTAGTATGCCAGAAAGTGCCGTGGAAAGCGACACCGCTTTCTGCGATGAAGAAGCTGGTCCAGGGAACGCCGGGGAGACTGTAGCTGTCCGGTGCGCCGGAGGCCTGGACTGCGCCCATGTGTTTGGATGGCGTTTTCGAGGTGATGTGGAATCGCCCACGCGGGGTTTGGGTTCCGTCAGGCACCTCGCGTCCCGACATCCCGGAGGAGATGCGCGCTCGCCGAACAGGTTGATTCCCCTCGAAGGCGGTCAATAACTGGTCGCTTAATGAGACCTCGATACGCTTTTCGTCGAACGGCACTTCGGGTGAGATGGGCAGAATTTCCTCGTCGGGAATGGGGCGCAGGTGAATCGCCGGGACGTAATAAGTCAGATAGTCAGTAAGTTCGGAAGTAAGTTGATACCATATTTTCCCGTCTGGCCCAGCGGCGATGTTTGTGATCCAATGAGTGGTTTCGTAGTAGAGCTTATATTTTGGCTGCCAGCCATTGGTGCTGGAGTAGGTATAAGCCTGCGTATAGGGGGTTGTAACTTCGGCCAATTGACCGCTTTTGGGTGCGTCATCGAGCGGGATGTTGTAGC
>JAYELX010000077.1:0-5024 GCA_034717875.1 Chloroflexota bacterium
GGCGGTTCCGTGACCGTCGATAAACCCCCGCTGGGATTCTGGGTGCAGGCGGTTTCGGCCTACATTTTCGGTGTCAATGGCTTCGCCCTGGCACTGCCGCAATCCCTGGCCGGGGTTTTCTCCATCGCCGTGCTCTACCAGTTGGTGCGCAAATATTTTGGCATCTGGGCCGGGTTGGCAGCCGCTCTCGCTCTATCCGTCACACCCATCACCATCGCCACCGAGCGCAATAACACCATTGACGGGCTGCTCGTTTTCGTCTTGCTGCTGGGCGCATGGGCTTTCATCAAAGCGGCAGAGAGCGGCAAAACTCGCTACTTGCTGCTGGGCGCATTCCTGGTCGGGCTGGGTTTCAACATCAAAATGCTGCAAGCCTACATGGTGCTGCCTGCTTTCTACGCCGTCTACGCCCTCGGCTCGCGCCAGCCCTGGTGGGGGCGTATTTTGCAGCTTGGCGCGGCCACAGTCGTGCTGCTGCTGGTGTCATTTGCCTGGGTCGCTGCCGTCGATCTTACCCCCGCCGAAAACCGTCCCTTTATCGGCTCCAGCGAGAATAATACTGTGCTGGAGTTGATCATCGGCCATAACGGATTGAGCCGTTTGGGATTGAATGATCGCGGCCCCGGAGGGGCAGATGGCCCCCGGGCTAAAAATAGCAACCCCCAACCTGGCCCTGCCACCGGAGACGGAGTCACAAATCTACCTCAGGGTGGGTCCAACAACCTGAGACAGAATCCCGCTCCCAATGACCGACAGCCTCCCCAAGAAGCTGTCCAGGCGTGCAATGGCCTGAGTGCGGGCGATGCTTGCACAGTCAACCTGCCAAACAGAGACATCGAGGGAACTTGCCGCACCATCGCAGACGATCAATTGGTCTGCATACCTCAATCCCCAAACTCGCAATTCGCATCTCCTACCTCGCAGCGCGGCAAGAACAGCAGCGAGACCGGCGCGGCAGGCGTATTGCGACTTTTCCAAGAGCCGCTGGTCACCGAGGCAAGCTGGCTGCTGGTGTTGGTGATGTTGGGGCTGCCGGTTGTGTTGGTGATCGTCGGATGGGATTGGCCGTTGAATGGCAAACATATCAGCCTGTTGTTGTGGGGCGGCTGGCTGTTCCCGGTGATGGCATATTTCAGCTTCACCACCGGCTTGTTCCATCGTTATTATTTGATTATGTTGGGGCCGCCGTTGGCTGCATTAGTGGGGATCACGTTCTGGGGTCTGGCCAAGCATTGGAAACGCGATCACGCCTCAGCCTGGATTGTGACCGCCCTGATCACCGGGCTGACAATCATCTTCGAGATTTATACCATGCGCAATTACCCCGACTATGCCACAGGGGTTACTATCGCCACGATCGTCTTGTGGTTGGCCGCCATCATCGTGCTGATCCTGAAACCGCTGCCGCAACTGCGCAAAATCGGCCTGGCCTTAGTCTTGGCCGCTATGTTGGTTGCTCCGCTGACCTGGTCGGCGCTGACAGTGCTGAACTCCAATCCCAACGTGGCCCTGCCCACAGCCGGATTGGGAGAATCGGATCACACGCGTGCATCCATGATGACACCCAATCAAGAACTGCTGGATGGAAACGGGCGAGCCATCCTGGCATACACCCTGGCCAACACCAACCCCGATGATTACCTACTGGCAACCACCAACGCCCGCGGCGCAGCACCTTTTATTTTAGAAACTGGCCGCCCGGTGCTGACCTTTGGCGGCTTCACCGGCCGCGACGATGTCGTTGATCTGGACGAACTCCTTACCATGATCGAAAATGGCGAACTACGCTACATCCTGGGGTTGCCGCAAGGCAAACCAGACATAGCCCGGTGGATGATGGATAGCTGCTCGGTTGTGGACGTGCCGGGATTCGATGCCTCGCGGGGACAGCCCGCCCAACCCCCACAGGTCAACAACCCCGCTGTCCGGCGCGAGGGACAAATCGAGGTGTTTTATGACTGCGGAAATTAGAAACGGTTTTCATCACTCCCAGCCCCTTCGCGAAGCATACCCGCAGGGGTACTCCCACGGGGAGAGGGAAGTAGTTCGACCTCCTCGTGCCCACGCGCGTTGCACCGCAAGAACGCTGAGCGTTGGGAGCGGCGTTACCACGCAGAGCGTGAGTAACGAGAAAAGAACTCCTCGTGCCCACGCTCCGCGTTGGCACGCAACCCGGCACGCTCCGCGTTGCACGGCAAGAACGCTGAGCGTTGGGAGCGGCGTTACCACGCAGAGCGTGAGTAACGAGAAAGTCATTACCCAACTGGTCAAATACGCGCTGGTCGGCGCAGCCAACACACTGATTGACGCCGCGGCCTACTACGCCCTGACGCGCTGGCTGGGGTTGGAATCACTGCCCGTGTTGGCGAAAAGTATCGCTTATGCCATCGGGATGGTCAACAGTTTTTATTGCAATCGCACCTGGACGTTTCGATCCCGTTCCAATCCCTGGCCGGCGGTGCTGCTCTTTATCCCGACTCATATCGCTGCTCTGGGGATCAACGCCGGTGTGATGGCTTTAATGTATAATAATCTTGATTGGTCTGAAGTCATTGCGCTGGGGGTCGCAACCGGCGCATCCTTCGGCTGGAACTTTTTCCTCAACCGTTGCTTTGTTTTTAAAAATTAAGCACGTTTGCATCATCGAGTATAAAAATCACCCTATTAGATTTCTATTTGAATGTGACTGTCACCTGTGTCACGCAAATCATCAACCAATTCTAATCAGCACCTTTTATACTTGGAGGAACTATCATGAAACCAACCGTTTACATACCCTTGATTGCACTTATTCTACTCACTCTGGCGTGCAGCCTGACCGGAACGGAGACAACGCCCGCTGACGAAACGCCCTTGCCGCCTAAGTCCGAAAAACGCTGTGGTGATGGAGTTTGTGATGGACCCGAAAATCCCCAAAACTGTTCGGAAGATTGCCCCCCAGACAACGGAAACAGCACAGAATCGCCTGCGTCTTCGGGTTCGGATACGAAGAAAACGCTCCCTCCCTGGTTCGCGCCCGATTCAAATTGTGCTATGGATGAGACATACTCATCCAGTGAAGGATCTCCATGGGCCTTCGACAACATGGGGCACACCACCGAACTCTTACCAGACGGTCAGGTTACGTGTGTTCTCGATATTCACGTCTGCGGAGATACAATTTTCAAACAACAGGTTATCAATGTTGAAAGCGAAGATTGTCCGGAAAGCCTAGATTACTCGTTCATATCATCCATGCAGGTTTGTTGCGCCAAATGGGACAAGGCCAAACAGACTGGCTCACCGTGCAATCCTATGGAAGACGCAGACTGCGACGGTAAGAGTAATGACGCTGATGCCCATCCACTAGATTTCTTGCAGCAATAGAGAAACATCAACGGGAACCTGTTTTTTTCCAATCAATCTGGAATGGAGGAACTATCATGAAACGCGTAATTCTCATTCTTACATTACTCATTACCCTCAGCTTAGCCTGCTCACTCAGTGGATTGACTGGCGGAGGAGACGACACCGCCCCCATAAACGAACCGCCGCCCACGCGCTCTGCGGATTCACAACTAAGCGAAAAACGCTGCGGCGACGGGGTTTGCGACGGGCCCGAAAATGTGAACAATTGCCCGGAAGATTGCGATACGGGCGAAGCTGCCAAGCCCTCTGAAGAAGGCGCGACTGAAACCAAAAAGGAATCTGCCCAGGGGGACAGGGCGGCATCCGAATATGGCATCCTTTACCACATCATCAAGCATAGTGTCACTAGCAACGAGATGAGCGGTACGAAATGTTATCTATTTAGCTTCCGTGAATTTCTGGATGGCGGTTATATCCAACCCGACGGCAGCGGAAATGAAATCCTTGATTTGAAGGATAACCCCACCAGTATCGTTGCTTCGAAAAAAGACGATAATTTTTATTACATCAGCTCTCCTGTAAATCCTGTCACCGAAAATTATGGTATATCGATGTTTGATTGGGACGTTGAGGATCAGACTCTGTGGTCATCCGATTTTGCCAATAATAATCCTGTCGAGATTACCAAATCAGATCAGGGCAAGTTCCCGGGGGGGGTAACCACATCGCCTAAAAATCGTTACCTGCTCTATTTGATGACCCAGGAGTCTAAGGCTAATGGCGGTCAGTCTGGGGGCTTAATGCCTGGCAACTTGAATCCATTTTTATATGATTCAAGTTTAATTGTCGAAAATATAAACAATAGCGGAAAAAGACCTGTACTCCCAGGAAATTATAACCGCCAGCTCTTTACCAGTTTTGCGGATTTTTCCACAGACGGTGATTTGTTCTACACCATTGCCAGAGAAGGGGAGAGCTTCAAGTTCGTCAAGGTTTCCCTCGATTCCGGCGCGGTCACCGACTTTGCCGACGTGTTCCCCGGTTTTGATTGGGGCTCGCTGAATTGGGATCAGTTTTTCCCTCCATCCGATGATTTTTCCTATGCTTCTTTTACCATCTCCCCCGATGAAACGAGATTGATCGCCTATAAAAATATCTTTACGTCAAATCTTGATAATCCTTGTTTTTCCGAAGCAAAGCATACCTTGTGGGCCTTCAACCTGGAAACGAATAAGCTTGATCGCTTCGAGAACCAGCAAGGGTATGTCAGCGATGCAGATTGGAAATATGATAGTACAGAATTCGCTCTGACCGTGATTGGCAACAGCGGCTGTTATCCCGATTACCTGGATTCCAAAATTGAGATTCTCGACAAGGACGGGAAAAATAGTTCCACTCTGGTCAACGAATCTAAAAGCAAGATCACCAATTTAGGATGGTCTCCTGATGGCAGCGTGATTGTATACGATGTTTACAGCACGGATTTTGTCGGTCGTTTAAAGCTGGTTGATGTGGAAACCAAACAAGTTGATGAAGTTATCAATACCCAAACGCTGGGGTATGAAGTCAATCAATCTAATCCGGTCACGCTGCTATTTGCCGACTGGGTTTTCACAAAGTAATACTATGCCTCAAACCATCCTGGTCGTAGACGACAAAACCAACGTTCGCACCCT
>JAYELX010000078.1:0-5009 GCA_034717875.1 Chloroflexota bacterium
CGAGTAATGGTGAGTTTCTTTGGTAGAGAAACTCCAGTCGAGTTAGATTTCTTACAAGTAGAGAAAGCTTAGCAACCTCTTGTGGGAGGATGTAAAAATATCCGTTAGAACCACCAAGGAGAAAAAAATGGCAAAAAAAATAAAGGCTGTAATAAAATTACAAATTGAAGCTGGTAGGGCAAATCCAGCCCCCCCAATTGGGCCTGCGCTTGCGACTCAGGGGATTAACCTTATGCGCTTCTGCAAGGAATATAATGCCCGCACGCAAAACCGCATGGGAGAAATCATTCCTGCTGAAATCACGGTTTTTACTGATAGCTCTTATAAATTTATTTTAAAGAGTTCTCCTGCTTCGATTTTATTGAAGAAAGCGGCAGGAATCGAGAAAGGTTCTGCTATGCCGAACCGTGAAAAAGTTGGCACAGTTACACAGGCACAGGTTCGTGAGATCGCTGAAATCAAAATGAAGGACCTTAATGCCATCGATATCGAAGGCGCAATGCTTCAGATCGAAGGCACCGCTAACAATATGGGTATCGAGATAAAAGACTAACTCTAGTGGGAGGGCAATTCGGCCCGATTGCACCACCAAGGAGATATAAATGCCTAAGCACGGAAAAAAATATAGAGCAGCGTACGCAAAAATAGATCGATATAAACAATATAATCCTGATGATGCCATCAAATTGGCGAAAGAATTAGCGTTTGCTAATTTCGACGAAACTGTAGAATTGCATTTTCGATTGGGCGTAGACCCCCGGCATGCAGATCAACAAGTTCGTGACGTGGTCGTGTTCCCCCATGGGCTGGGAAAAACAATACGAGTGTTGGTTTTTGCCCAAGGAGAGGATGCCGAAAAGGCGCGAGAAGCAGGCGCTGACTACGTCGCGGATGGTAATGAGTTTATCAAAAAGATCGAAGAGGGGTGGTTGGAGTTTGATGTTGCTATCGCCACTCCGAATATGATGGGAAAAGTGGGACGCCTGGGGCGGATTCTCGGCCCCCGAGGGCTGATGCCAAATCCCAAAGCCGGCACGATGGTTCCTGGTGATAATATCCTCGCTGCCATCGAGGAGGTAAAAGCTGGTCGTGTGGAGTTCCGCGTCGATAAAACTGCCAATTTGCACGTTCCCATTGGCAAGATTTCTTTCGATGTCGATAAACTCAGCGACAATATGGCTGCATTGATGCGATCCATTCTTGCAGCTCGCCCAGCGGCGTCCAAAGGTGCTTATATCCGGCGGATTACATTGAGTACGACCATGGGCCCCGGCATTCATGTGGATATCGCTCAAGCTCGAGACATGCAATAGCTTGTAACGAACACAGGGTTACTTGTTTTTAGCTTTAACGCAACGTCCGAACAGCAAGAACAGCGTTCAACCCAGATCAATCACCCTAACTTGCGTCATCTGCTTTTTTAGATGATATAATAATATAAATCAATACTTCGCCAAAGACAGCAGGCGTCCAAAATTTAAGGACTTAATTACCTGCCGAGGTGGAGGCTTGCAGCTTTCGAGGACAGCAGTACGGACTTGGTCAGTACTGAAGTCGAAAAGTATTTTCTCGAACAACAAGTCTTTATCTCTGCAACGAGGTAAAGACTATTTTTTTTGAAAGGAGGTATGACACTTGGCTATTTCGAAGAAGAAAAAAGAGGAGCTTGTCGCTCAATACAATCAATGGGTCTTAGAGAACAACGCACTTATTTTGACCCATTACAAAGGCATCTCTGTTAACGATTTGGAAGAACTGCGCCGTGATACTCGCGAAATTGGTGCAGGATTCCACATTATCAAGAATACGTTGATGAAAATCGCTTTCGAGGAAGCTAGCTTGGATTTTGATGATAATCAATTCACGAACGATACTGCTTTTGGTTTTGCAGCTGAAAACATGCCCAGCTTGGCAAAAACAATTGTGGAGTTTGCTGAAGATTCAGATTTTATCGAGTTCAAGGTCGGTTACTTAAATGGCGAACGTATCAGCGCTGGAAAAATCAAAGCCCTTGCTAAGGTGCCGCCGCTGCCTATTCTGCGCGCTCAATTACTGAGCACGTTGCTTGCTCCGGCTACCAAGCTGGTTCGCACGCTGTCCGAGCCTGGCCGCCAAATTGCTGGCGTACTTAAAGCCTACTCTGAGCAAGATGCCGCAACCGAAACAGCGTGAATCCAACGCAACCAAATTTATCAATATAAAAGACTAATTGGCTCGTTCCACTGCTCCGCGGTGGAATGCTTGCGAAGGACGTTCTACGTCTCAGAACGGAGCGCAGAGCGCATAAGCGATGGGTTACGACGCAGGAGCATCGTAACCAGATTAAAATCATTTTCGCTTCCTAACGCAACTAAATTTATCAATATAAAAGTTTAATAAAAAGGAGTACAAAAATGGCTGATCTAAAAAAAATTATGGAAGAGCTAAGCGAGCTTACAATTCTCGAAGCGGCTGAACTCGTGAAAGCACTGGAAGAAGAATGGGGCGTTTCCGCAGCTGCCCCCGTCGCCGTCGCGGCTGCCTCAGGCGCTGCGGCTGATGAACCCGAAGCGGAAAAGACTGAGTTTGACGTTGTCATCAAAGAACTTGGCCCCAAGAAGATTCAGGTCATCAAGGCAATCCGTCAACTTACCCCTCTGGGCTTGCGCGATGCCAAAGAATTGGCTGAAACCCCTGACGCAAAAATTATGGAAGCCGTTGTCAAGGAAGCTGCTGAAGATGCTAAAGCAAAACTCGAAGAGGCCGGTGCAACCATCGAGCTTTCATAATTTGATCTGCATTAACGTTAAATAGCTTGTCGAAAGGCCGCCCAAGGGCGGCCTTTTTTCTTTGGTATTGGTAAATTCCAACTTGCCGTAGGCATGCAGAGCAATGAAGAAGGTAACAATCGCTTTCGCGTTTACCCACTAACAACTGTTCATTCCTCAAAGTACTATTTACAAATTAATAGAACTTACCCAGTTCGGCGGTTCGCTCGCTTTGGGTGCATCCGCATGCGTACCTTCGCTACACCAAATGAGTGCACCCCCGTGTAGTTTAGGCATGCGACCCCGTAGTATGAAGTTTGTCGCTTGTGCTGAGCCTGTCGAAGTGAAACATGCTGCTGTGACCGGTCTCCTGACCGAGTCACCTACGCACAGTCAGGCACTCCGAGAGTATACTTCCGAAGATTGATTTAGTTACCGAAAACGGTGGTTTCGACAAGCGCTACCAACGTTTTCTACAGCAATTGCATAAATCCTGATTAAATAAAGCAAAATTTGTTTCTGTTATCGCTCCCCAGTCTGTACGCGCCACAACCCAGCATAAATGCCATCACGTGCAATCAATTCTTCATGAGTGCCCTGTTCTTCGAGGCAGCCTTGTTCCAGCACGAAGATACGGTCGGCGTTGCGCACTGTGGAAAGGCGATGGGCGACAATGATAGTCCACGCTGGCAAGCACAGCGAGCGAGTCCGGCAAGAATGACATGCTTGAAATGCCCGTCCAAATCTCTGCGCCTCTGCGTCTCTGCGTTAAATCGGGCGAAATTTCATTCACTACTACGAACTCATCATTCTGGCTGCTCTACGCCCAATCTTTACGGCGTAGTTGGTGCCCCGGTCCCAGGGATAAACCTGGCTCATGCTGGCAAAATACAATCCTGGTATGGGCGTTTGAATGGCTGGGATATGCTGCGAGTGATTCAACATCGGTACGGGCTGCCCATATTTAGTGCGATGCAGCCAGACTTTTTTGATCCAGTCGCGCCCAAATGATGGGTTGATTTTCTGAATCCCAGGGATGAATCGCTCCAACAATTCATCTTTGTTGAGGTCGAAATACTCGTGATCGGCTTCGACGTAATCGCCGCAATACAAAATATGGTCACCGCCGAAGTGATCGGTTGAAACATAGTTGGTGTGTTCCACAACTGCCAGGAATGGGAAACCGGCATTTTTAGGGATGTTGAACCAATAATAACCCTGCTCCGAAAGTTTGTGTTCGAGCGAGAGCGTCATCACCACGGCGCCAGTGGATGTGAGATTCAGCAAGCCCTGAGAATAATTTTCCGGAAGGGCGGGGGTGAGTTTTGCCATCTGGGGAGGGGAGATGGTGGAAAGAACGCGGTCGAAATGATGGCGGCCGGTTTTTGTTTCCAGGGTTATACCCTCACCCCCACCCCCCCAGCCCCCCTCCCCCTCTCCCAAAAATTGGGAGAGGGGGAGGGGGGTGGCCGTCAGGCCGGGGGGTGGGGGTGAGGGAGCAATGCCCCTCACCGGGGTAGACAAATGAATCTCTACGCCCATCTCCCGCAGGATATTTGCAAAATCATCACAAAAAGCCTGAAAGCCACCCCAATATGTGCCCAGCTTCGTCGTGCGAGCGTGGATACGCGCCCAGAACCAGGCCATGTTGACATTTTTATAATGCGCACCAAATTTACCCATCATCATTGGCTGCCACATAGTTTCGTAGACTTTGTCCCCAGCCCATTTGCGCATCCAGGCGTCAACGGTGAATTTTTCGAGCGCGCGCCAATTATTCGTCAGGCGTAAATATAGCCCCACCAAACCGAAGCGCATTTTGTTGAGGCCCCACCCCAGGCCAGGAAAGCACAAGGCCTGCAAAATGGAGTCGAAAGGATACCATTTATCGTTGTGCAGCAACACAGTGTAGGGGCGGGGAAAAATCACTTTTTGGCGCAAACCTAACTCGTCGATAAGTTCAAGTATGTGTGCATCTGAAGCAAACCAATGATGATAATACTTCTCCACCGACCAATCCCAGTGTGGTTCTTCGAACCCTGACGCCAACCCCCCAACCTGGTTGTCGGACTCGAAAATCGTGACATCGTGCCCGTCACGGGTTAAATCATAAGCTGCGGACATACCCGCAGTCCCCGCTCCGATGATAGCAATATTCATATCAGTAAAATCCTTTTTGCTGTCATGTCATTCAACTCCTGACGGTGAATAATTACTCTGATTGTATCCTCTCCAAAAAGTAGGGGAGAAGTTGAACTTTTC
>JAYELX010000079.1:0-4986 GCA_034717875.1 Chloroflexota bacterium
ATTGAAACCCTTGATCGCCTCTCCAACGGATAAGCCCGACTCGGAACTGCCAGATTGGCTGAAGGATAGTGGGCAAGATAATGGGCCATCACTGGGTGAACAAACTGAAGCGGATGATTGGCTGGCTCGGATTCGGGCTGATGGAGATTCTGACTCTGGTGAAAGTACTGATCCCTTTGATGAATCACCAACATCATTGGAAGAAGAGGGGGATGAGGATTGGCTGCAACGCATCCGCGATCTGAACGAAGATAAAGACGAGGATACTGATACGGTTAGCGAAGAAGATGAATTCCCCGACTGGATGATGGGCCCCAATGAAGAGGATACCCCACCGGAAACGGAATCCACCCCCGAGGGAGTATTTGCAACTCCGCAAGAAACAGAGGCCGACGTCCCGGATTGGCTCAAAGCCCCACCTGATGATGTCCCATCAGATGAAGCCGAAGAAGATGAATTCCCCGACTGGATGACCAGCCACGCTGAAGATGAAACTCCATCGGAAACGGAATCCACCCCAGAGGAAGATGACTTTGATTGGTCTAGAGCATTGGGCAAGCCTCATGACGAAGTGACATCCACAGATGAAACCGAAGACGAGATTCCTGATTGGATGACAGGGATCAGCGATGACGAAATTGCCCCGATGGCAGAACCTGAGGCAGAAATCGAAACAGCCCAGTCGAACTTTGATGAGGAGGAGGAGCCGGACTGGTTGCAAAAGATTGGAGCAGACGCCCCCGCCGATTTGATGCCCAGCGGGGATGCAGCCCCTATTTCTCCTTTCGTCGCAGGAGACTTAGACGACGATCTCTTCGATGCCGATGATCTATCTGAGTTATTCGTTGGTGAAGATGATGATTTAGAAGTTCAACAAGAAGCCGGTGAAGAAGGCGATGAGTTAGCACCGGCCGAGCTTCCAAGTTGGCTGCAGGCCATGCGCCCTATCGATGCTGCCGAGAGCAGCATTCCTGATGAGGGTGAAATAGGCCCCACAGTAAAAACTGGCCCGTTGTCCGGGTTAAGGGGAGTGCTCTTGGCAGAACCGAAAATTGCTCAATTACAAGCCCCTCCCACGTTCTCGGCCAAGTTACAAATCCCCAAAACGCAGCAAGATCATGTTAAATTACTCGAAGAGCTTCTGAGATCGGAAGGAGAGCCTCAACCAATACCCAAACCCCCAATAGCCTCATCTCAACGATTATTGCGTTGGCTGATTGCGTTAATTCTTTGCCTGGTTGTAGGCTTTATTGTCGTCAGCGGCGATCAACAAGCCTACGTCCCAGCTCAGAAAATTCTTCCGTTCGAGGTTCTCGATGCCAATGATTTGATTGATGAGCTATCTTCCAAGTCTCCGGTGTTGGTATCTTTCGACTATGAGCCGGGGACGGCAGGAGAAATGGAGGCTGCTGCCGCTGCGGTGATTGATCATCTAATGCTCAAAGGTGCGTATATAACGCTGGTTTCCACCTCACCAACAGGCCCGGCCCTGGCGGAACACTTCATCACCACGGTTCAAGCGGAGCATAAGTACGTCAGCGGTCGCCAATATATTAATTTGGGATATATTCCAGGGGGAGCATCCGGGCTGATGGGCTTTGCCAAAGTGCCGCAACGAATTACTCCTATATCTTTCGATGGTTTTGAGGCATGGTCAACAGCTCCGCTCGAGAAGGTGAACAGTCTCTCTGATTTTGAATTGGCCATCGTTATTACAGACAATCCCGACGTTGCCCGTACCTGGATAGAACAAATCCAACCGGGACTCAAGCATACACCATTCGTCATTGTAGCCAGCGCTCAGGCAGAGCCAGTTTTGTATCCTTACTATGGCAGAGAAAAAGCCCAGGTCAACGGGTTGGTAAGTGGTATCATTGGTGGGGCTGCCTACGAACAAATTACCGGCAAGCCAAATCTAGCCAGCACTTATTGGCAGGCCCTAAATTATGGATTAATGACAATGATTGCCACCATTGTGATCGGCGGAGTGGTGAACGCCATCATCACATTGATAAAAAAGAATAAAGGGGAGGCATCATGAATATCGATAGTATAAACTTGGCTGACCTGAGTGGGGTTATTCTGGGATTTAGTTTGACTATTTTTGTGTTTAGCTACATTGTAGGGGATAACCCTTTCTTTCAATTAGCAACGCACATTTTTATTGGTGTGGCTGCTGGTTATGCAACTGTTGTCACCCTTTACAATGTGATTCTGCCTCAGCTAGTTTTTCCCTTTTTGAGCGATAATAAAGGGGAGATGATCCTGGCATCGATTTTTATAATTCCGAGTGTTTTGCTGCTTGCAAAAATATCTCCCCGCCTAAGCCGGTTGGGCAACCCAGCAGTTGCGATTTTGGTTGGTATTGGTGCTGCGGCAGCAATTGGTGGTGCTGTGGTTGGAACTGTATTTCCGCAGGTGTCAATTTCCATCAATTTATTCGAGAATAACAATGCCATCAATGCTGTTGTTCTCTTAGTCGGAACGCTCACCACGCTGATATATTTTCACTTCGGTGTCCGCCCCGATAAAAACAGATCGACGCCATTATTGCGAATCATACGTGGGCTTGGATGGATTGGTCAAGTTTATATCGCGATTACATTCGGGGCCCTTTTTGCCGGAGTATGTATTGCCGCTCTGACAGCATTTGTCGAGCGATTTACTTTTATTTGGTCTTTTATCAAAGAAATACTATAACGGCTTATGACCTCCCAGGTACTTAGCTCGGCCTCATTGCTTGCAATCGATATTGGTACTATTTCTACACGTGCATTTCTCTTCGACGTGGTTAATGATAATTATCGATTCATTGCTTCGGGCATTGCTCCTACTACGAATGCGCCGCCATTCAACGATATCCGCGCAGGCGTGACCCGCGCCCTTCAGCGTTTACAGGATGTTACAGGGCGCACTTTGGTAGGAACAAACGGGAGCCTAATTACTCCCAGCCGTCAAGACGGTTCCGGGGTCGATACGGTTGCTGCAACCCTTTCTGCCGGGCCGGAAATCAAGATTGTAGCTGTTGGGTTATTAGATAATGTCTCATTGGAAAGTGCGCGCAACCTGGCAAAGACAACCTACGCTTCTGTGGTCGAAACAATCAGCCTTAACGATCGGCGCAAACAAGACGCACGCATTGACGCTATTCTGGGCACACATGCGGACATGATCATCGTGGCCGGCGGCATCGACGATGGGGCTTCGCAATCCGTTCACAAGTTGCTGGAAGCGGTGGGGCTGGCTTGCTATCTGATTTCAAAGGAGCAGCGGCCAACAGTTTTATTCGCAGGCAATAATAGCATTCGGGAAGAAGTCGAGGAAGCATTAGCACATATCACAGATTTACATATCTCTCCGAATATTCGACCCGCCATTCATATAGAACGCCTGTCGCCTGCCCAACCATCCATGGTGGAAGTTTTCAAACATGTGCGCGCTCAACAGCTATTCGGCGTCTCCGATCTGAATCAGTGGGCTGGTGGGCGTTTAATTCCTTCTGCTTTGGGGCTTGGCCGCGTTATTCAATTCCTCAGTAAAATCTATGCTCCTCAAAAGAATGTGCTGGGGATTGATGTGGGCGCGTCATCTACAACCATTGCATCCGCAAACCAGGGTGATCTAACATTGCGTGTCTTTCCCCAACTGGGACTGGGCGCAAAATTAGGAGAGATACTACATTATATTCCCCTAGAAAAGATCACACCCTGGCTCTTCACAGAAACCCCCAAAGAAACTACCCGAGATTATATCTACAACAAAGCTGTCTACCCGGCAAGTATACCCACCACCGAAGAGGACATGGCTATCGAGCAAGCCATCACACGGCAAATTATCCGTACTGCTGTACATCAGGTAACATCAACGCCATCTTTCGATGATAAAAGACCAGCATCGGGTTTGTTACCGTGGTGCGAACCTATCTTGGTAACAGGCAGCGTGCTGACCAACGCTCCTACTCCAGGCCAAAGCCTATTGATGTTGCTGGATGGGCTGCAACCCACAGGAATTACAACCCTAGTCCTCGACCAGAACAACATCATCAATTCCCTGGGAGCCGCGGCAGAGGCCAACCCATTGCTAACTGTTCAATTGCTCGAGTCGAACGCTTTCCTTAATCTTGCCACTGTGATTGCACCTGTGGGCAGAACGCGGATAGGAGCCCCCATTCTTCGAATAAACGCAACACTCAGTGATGGCAAGGAATCTAGTGTTGAAGTTAAGTATGGTACTATCGAGGTCATCCCTGTGCCCCTGGGCCAGTCAGCTAAACTTCATTTACGACCCTTGCATCGCTTTGATGTAGGCATGGGCGGGCCAGGCAAGAGCGGCCGCGTACACGTCTCCGGTGGGGTTTTGGGTATTGTCATTGATGCGCGCGGGCGGCCACTTCAATTAGCTACTGACCCCGGGCGAAGACGCGAGATGTTCAAACGCTGGCTTTGGACATTAGGAAATTAGTTTTACCGTATTCCGAAAAAAGTAGGGCGGGGTTCCACGCTTTGCGTCCCCGGAGGGGATCTCCGCCAGGGTTGTTCAGCTCTCCACACAGAGCAAGAAAAAATGACAGGATTTACAGGATGAACAGGATAAAAGCAAGCAAAAATCCTGAAAATCTTGTCCATCCTGTCCAAAAAAGAGCTATTTACGACTCTGTTTTTTAGAATTGAACAGCCCAGAGATCTCCACCACGTTCACTACCAGAAGATAAAAAAATCATTATGTTAGCTCCTGCAATCCAAATTTCCCCAATCACAAAGATACGCCGTCACCGCGAATTACCTATCCCAGGTAATGTTATTGTTCGTCAGGGCCAAAAAGTAGAGGTTAGGAGCGTCATCGCTGAGGTGATTCTCGAACCCGAACATATTTTGCTAGATATTGCCCGCGGGTTGAACGTTTCGAACGAAAAAGCCGACGATCTTATCCAACGCGCAGCAGGGGAGCTTGTCAACAAAGATGATTTGATTGCAGGACCGGTTGGTA
>JAYELX010000080.1:0-4982 GCA_034717875.1 Chloroflexota bacterium
GTTAGACCACGAAGCCTGTTTGGCCTTTAGAATTAGAGCCTCTTAATAAAGTTGTCCAAAATTATTGCTACAATCCGTTTTCTTGGATACACTTGATCGAATTTACAGAAAAATACTTGCGTTATCTGTTTTTATTTAATCGTGGTCATGCCTCCTCAAACAACTATGCTGTCAGCTCCTATTGAAAACATAAGAGATACTTCTCTTGCTGATTTTGCTCAGATTAGATACGATGATACTCATCCTAAACAAAGATTAGCATACAGTAATTCCCTATATGAGGAAAGGTCAAGACTTCGGAAGTCTCCAGTAACCTATTTCGCCAATAAATGCGTTTTCAAAGACTTCCGAAGTCTGCTTCTAGCTACAAAGCGGGATTTGCTAATTAGCATATATTACCACAATACTACTTTTCACTCATGCAAATGCTGATGTGTATAGGGCAATCGCATATGTATTTTGTCTGGATTCATCTCCAATTAAGGATGTCATCGCTTCGCGTGCATCCGCATTGCGAGCGCAGCTTCGCCACGCTCTGCGGGCCTACCCCGTAGGGATACTCTCACAGCGGCGGTTAGTAGATAATTTTAGTCGAGTAAGGTGCGCGTTTGCGTTTTCTGCTGATTGTATTTGGTTACTGTAGTCAACTATCGAAGCGAACAACTGTACCGGCAGGACAGGCTTTTACCCGCTTGCCGAAAACATTCGCCAGCGTTCGATAAGCACGCTCGCCGGTACAATGGTTGAGATAAAATCGAATGTGCTTGTAGCGATCATCAAGTACGTCAATCACGTGAGCCAAATATGCTTCATTGGCACTCATCAAGTGCGTTCCGCCTAAGACGGCGATGATCTCCCCATCAAAGCTGCGCTCAACGTGAAAGAGGGTATTCAACAAACCGGCGTGACAGCAGCCGCAAATCAACACCAACCCCGCCTGGGTTTTTAGGACTAACGACAAATCATCTCGATAGGGGTCAAGCTGCCAGCCTGCCTCGCTGCGGATGAAGTGATGGTCGCTGCGGCCCTCTGGTTCAGGGCGTGAGACGATTTCCCCCGTCGTCCAAAGCCCGGACAGAATCTCTACGGGAACATCGCTGAGGTGCAATTGAACGCGGTCAGCCAATGTCTCTTGTGTTAACCCTAATCCAATAAAACGATATTCACCTTTATGCAGGGAATAACGCGGTCGGAAGATGTCTGAGTGGGCGTAAGTGGGTAATCCTGTATGCTGAGAAAGGACTACCTCTGCTCCCCCCGTGTGGTCGTAGTGAGCGTGGCTAAACGCCAGTGCGTCGACATCCTGGGGACGCAGCCCTAAAAAGGCCAAATTATAAGACAACACAGCCTCAGTCTGCCCGGTATCGAAGAGTACGCTGCCCTGCCCGGTTTCGATCCAAAAGGCCAGGCCATGTTCGCTCCGAAGGCTAGAATTTTTCTTGGCTGTGTTATCGACTACACAGGTAATTTCAGTCATTGCTTTCTCTCAAGGCCGTCATAACGCGCTCTGGGGTATAGGGGACTTCGCGCATCCACACGCCCGTGGCATTGTGGATAGCGCTGGCCATCGCCGGCGCTACACCGTCTATAGAAACTTCGGATACAGATTTAGCCCCAAAAGGCCCGCTCGGTTCGTCGGTTTGGACAAAAATCACATCGGTGGCGGGCATGTCGCTTGCGCGGGGAATATGGTATTTGTCTAGGCTTGGGTTGAGAGGCTGTCCATCTTGATCGAAGAGCATTTCTTCTGTCAAAGTAAAGCCCAGGGCTTGGGATATGCCGCCTTCCACCTGCCCGGCCGCAGTGACGGGATTGATCACCCGGCCGCAATCCACCACCATCAATAACCGTTCTACTTTGATGCCTCCCGTTTGAGTGTCCACAACGATTTCCGCAAACTGGGCCGCTGTCGGCGGCGGGCTGAGCGGGCTGGTATGGGATGCGTTTGCCATTATCTGATGCTGGTTTTGTTGATGTAAACTGCTGAGGGCGACTTCGGCTAAAGTGACCGATTGCCCATCCGGGGCAATGACTTGGCGATTTTCGAGTTTCAGGCCAACTACGTTCGGAATATCGAGCATTAGCGCGGCGTGTTCTAGAATTTGGCCTTTGATTTTCAGCGCTGCTTTGCGTACTGCTCCGCCGCTAATGTAGGTCGTGCTGCTGGCATAGGCGCCTTTATCAAAGGGCGTGAAATCGGTATCTGAGGAATAGACAATCACGTCATTTAGGGGAATGCCCAAAACCTCAGCGGCCATCTGTGCCAGAATAGTATCCGAGCCGGTGCCCAGGTCTGTTGCGCCAATCAGTAAGTTGAAAGAGCCATCATCGTTCATTTTCAGCGTGGCTGCGGCCATATCCAGGTCGGCGATGCCGCTGCCGTGCATCACAACCGCCATGCCTATCCCATGCCGATAGCGGTCGCTTTGCCCGCTATATTTTTGACGTTTGGCTTTGAAATCGGTGGCTTGCAAGCCAATGTCCACACATTCTTCCAACCCGCTGGTTTGCAAGGCTTGCTCAACGCCCTCGCGCCCCTCACCCAGCTGCTTGGACAAATGCATCGGTTCGCCAATTTTGATCCAATTCTTGCGTTTGAACTCAACCACATCCAGCCCTAATTTTGCGGCAATCTCTCCCATCAGGACTTCGATGCCATATTCGCACTGCATGGCGCCATAGCCGCGGAAGGCGCCGGCTGGAGGTGTATTCGTATAAACCACATCACTGACAAAACGTACGTTCGGCGGGTTATAGAGAGTCAGCCCCTTAAATCCGCCCACCATGTTGACCGTCAGCGCGTGGGCGCCATAAGCGCCGGTGTCGCCAATCAAATACAGGTCGGCTGCGGTAATAATTTCACTTTTGATGGCGACTTTATAGCGAATGATATTGGCATGGCGGCTGCGCGAGCTGGTAAATTCCTGTCTGCGGGTATATTCCATCCGCACTGGGCGCCCGGTTGCCAATGTGAGATGTGAGCACAGGTCTTCTAAGATCAGTTCTTGTTTATTGCCAAAACCGCCGCCAATGCGCGGCTTGATCACACGAATCTTTTTGACCGGCAAACCGATCAAAGGGGCGACCATGCGGCGGATGTGGAAGGGAACCTGCGTGCTGGTGCGGATGACCAAACGGTCGTCATTGTCCATATAAGTGATCGTGACGTGCGGCTCCAGGTGAACTTGTTGCTGCTTCGGAGTGCGGTATTCACCCTCGAAAACGTGGTCAGCCTCCGTGAAGGCCTTGCCAACATCCCCCACCTCGGCTTCGATGTGGACAACGATATTGCGCTCCCTATTGTGGATGCCCTCGGTATCTGGCTCATCGTGGATGACCGGCGCGCCTTCTTGCATGGCAGCTTCCATGTCAACGATGGCGGGAAGGATTTCATAATCCACGTCAATCAATTCCAGAGCCTGATTGGCGATTTCGAGCGTTTCGGCAGCCACAATAGCGACGCGGTCGCCCACGTGACGCACCTTATCGTCCAGACTGACTTGATCATACGGCAGTGGTTGCGGATAACTCTGACCACCGGAGGCGTATTTGATGCGGGGAATATCCTCATACGTCAGGACGGCGTGGACGCCCGGCAGGGCGCGCGCCCGGCTGGTATCAATCCCCCGAATGTGGGCATGGGCGTGAGGGCTGGTGAGCAGCGCACCGTAGAGCATGCCCTCCAGACGAAAATCATCGGTGAAGACCGGTCGCCCCATGGCCAGTTTTTTGGCATCTACTTTGACTTCAGGCTTGCCAACGACGTTCGTTTTTGCCATCTCGTCGGGAGTAAAGACCAGGGGCGGCAGGGGATCCCGGCTGCCATCACGCCGGTAGAAAGCTGCTGGCAATTCAATCTGCTCAATCTCATCTGGCAGCGGGTGCTCAATATGGGTGAATGGTTTAACCTTTTCCCCGCGCAACACCGCGGCCGCACGGTGAACAGCTCCCACCCCTCGGACATAGCCGGTGCAGCGACAAAGCACACTATTCAAAGATTTGCGAATCTCATCATCAGTTGGGTCGGGGTTTTTCTCCAGCAGTGCTTTGGCGGAGAGAATTTGAGCTGGGGTGCAAAAACCACATTGAATTGCGCCCGTTTCCATAAAGGCTTCTTGGATGGGATGCAATTTATCATCCTGGCTCAGCCCTTCGAGAGTGGTAATCTCAGCCCCATCTACGTCTACGGCTTTGGTCTTACAACTGCGCACCGGTTTCCCGTTCAATAATACAGTGCACACCCCACAAGTGCCATCATCACATCCAAATTTAACGCTGAAGTAAGATGCACCACGAAGCGCAGTCAACAGACTTTCATCTGGGCCAACCGAAAGCGTTCTGCTGACATCGTTAATGGTGGCAGTGATCTCTACAGTAGAAGTTTTCATAATTTATTAACTCTCCTATTTGCTTGATCATGATACTGAAATGTTGGTTTCCTATTATATCTCATTATCTTTACGCAAACATCATCTGACGTTTTCAAGCCAATCTCCTTTCGTAACCGTTCACTTTCCACTCTTCTCAATCCCCTCGCCACTCCCAACCCTTCTCAATCCCCTCGCCACGGGGCCCATCGAATAAATTCGAGGCTGGTGTGCGAAATCCACCTACGTGGATTAAGCAAATCGATTAGGCTATCCGGGGGGTGAATAATTACTAAGTATCCAGCGTTGCCCGCCCTGCCCTCACCCTAACCCTCTCCCACGGGGAGAGGGAACTATCTACAAAATTAGTTCGCTCAGATTGGGAATTTCGACGCCTACCTTGACTTCGCCGATGCGCACGGGCAGGGCAAAGCGAATGGTTTGATCGGCGCGTTTTTTGTCGAATTGCATCACCCGCAGCATGGCCTCACGGTCAAGATTGGCGGGGATTTGAGTTTCCAAGCTCAGATTCTCCAGCACAGAGGCAATTTCGTCAGCCAAGCCCGGCTCGGCCAGACCAATTGCTTGGGCCAATTTCGCCTCGGCGACCATGCC
>JAYELX010000081.1:0-4968 GCA_034717875.1 Chloroflexota bacterium
TCAGTGGGGGTCAGGTTGACTTTGTCCTCGCGCACAATGACTTCGTGTCGCTCCTGATTGACGGTGATGTCCCCATGTATTAGCTGCCCCTGACGTACCGGAACATCAGCCCAGTGTGCTCGGCGTAAAACAGCCTTTAACCGCGCCAACAGCTCTCCAACGCCGAAGGGTTTGGTGAGATAATCGTCGACACCCAATTCGAAGGCGCGAATTTTGTCGCTTTCTTCGTCCAAAGCGGTCAGGATGATGATGGGGATGGTGGATTGTTGGCGGATGAGGCGGGTGGTTTCCATGCCGTCCATGCGCGGCATCATCAGGTCTAGAATGACTAAATCGATGTTTTGGGAGTTGAATATGGATAGGGCATCAATTCCGTTCGTGGCGGTGACAACGCCAAAGCTGCGTATTTCCAGGTTGCGTCGTACAAAATCGCGAATCGTTTTTTCGTCATCAACGACTAATATTATGGGCGTGTTTTCCATGGTTTATCCTTCAGTTGGATGGTATGGTAAGGTGATGGTAAAACAGGCTCCCTGCTCTTTTGGCTCTAGCCAGATATCTCCGCCGTGAGCTTGTACAAATCCCTGGCAGATAGCAAGGCCTAAGCCCGATCCGGATACCGGGTTGGTGAGGCTTTTATCGGTATTGTGGAAACAGTCGAATATATTTTGCCGTTCATTATCTGGGATACCTGGGCCTTCGTCTTTGACTTGGATTATCACGTTCTCTTCATCGAAAGATGCTTTGATAAAAATAGGCGATTGGTCACCGGCATATTTGGCCGCATTTTCGATTAGGTTGCGAAGCACTACTTCCATGCGGCGTCTATCTACATAGATGGGGGCAAGGTCATCGGGAATATTGACGCGGAGACGTTGGTTTGGTTTAGGCACAGCTCTTTGGGCTGCAAAGTTAACTATGTCTTCTAGGTGACACAATTGGCGTTTGACGGTTAGTTTCCCTGCTTCAATGCGGGATAGGTCTAGTAGTTCGCTGACGAGTGTGCTTAGTTGGTCGGCTTCGTCGGAGATAATGGATAAAAACTCTTGTTGTGATTCAATGTCCCATTCCACATCGTCTGCCAACAAGGTTGAGGCGTAACCTTTGATAGAAGCCAGGGGTGTTCGGAGTTCGTGTGACACAGCAGAGATCAAATTCGATTTCATCCGATCCAATTCATGGTAAGCGGTGATATCGTTAAGCAGTTGCCCTTGGCCAATAGGCATGCCGTTGGTGTCTGTAACATTGAAGGTGTACAGGCGCAGCCAGATTGTTCGCCCTTGAAAATACAGTTCGATTTCCGTTTCCTGTTCGCCGTGACTTTCCAACGCTAAACAGATATTTTCTCTGGCCTCATCGGGGTGGTTGGCTTTTTCGATGATGTGCTCGAAGACGGTATTGATTTTTGCACCGGTGATTTCGGTAAGAGTAAGATTTGTAAGATCGCTGATGCGCCGGTTGGCGTAGATGACGCGGCCGTCCGATCCTTCGAAGATAATTCCGTCGTTGATGGACTGAATCAAAGCCTCAATACGGCGGGTTTGCTCTTGCAGCCGCATATCGCTGCGGGCGTACAGGGCTGCGTTTTCGATTGCCATTGTGGCGTGATTGGCGAAGTTCGAGAGCAAATCGATTTCCTGGAGCGTGAAAGTATGCGGGTCTGGCCGGAAGATTAAAAGTGCTGATTGGGGCGCGTATTGTGTATTGAGGGGGATTGTAAGAATGGAACGGTATCCTTCATCCCCGACGTCATGGAAGAACATACTCTTTTCGATATCGTTAACTTGAAATGGAGCGCTTCTGCGCAGTGCTTCCAGAGTTACTGAGTAAGAATCGCCAGGGTTGATGGCGATTTGATCGGCAAATTGTTTGGATATCCCTCGGCTGGCTTGAACACGAAAGAAGCCTTTTTTTTCATCAAGAGCGACAATTGCGCTCATCTTGACATTCATCAGGTATTCTACTTGTTCGAGGATGCGGTTGAGCACAATTTCGTGATCCAAGCTAGATACCACCGATGCACTGGTTTGAAGCAAGGTTGATAGTTCGTTGAGTCTGGATTCGATAGCTTCTTCCATGCGAATGAGGCTGCGGGCGAGGCGTCCCATTTGATCTGGTTGTGTTGCGATGCTGACCAGAGTGTCTTTTTGTATTTGAGTTGCAGGCTCCTTTTGCCCGATTGTGTGACTGTATGCAGCGATATTTCCCAGGGGTTGGATGACGAGCTGAGTTAGGCTTATCCAGAAGAAAATACCAATGATCGAAAAAATTGTCAGAGCGATCAGGGAGCCCCGAAAGAATGTGCGTGGGATGGCAAAGGCTTTTGCCGTAGGGCGACTGACGATAACACCCCACCCGGCGCTGGAAATGGGCACGTAGCTGTACAGACGCTCAATGCCATTTTCATCGGTGCTGATGATTGTGTCAGCACGACCGAGCAGCAATGGTTCAGTAATATTTGACAGGCTTTCCGGAATTTGCTGCAAGAGCTTATCAGTATTTGGATGGGCGACGATTTGATTATTCGAATCGACAGTAACGACTTCGAAACATTCTTCGGGATCGTATTCTTGTGATATTTTGACCAGTGTTTGGCTGAGGGCCTCGAGCTCGATATCAGTCGCTATAGCTCCGAGAAAATTTGCTTCGCTATCCCAAAGTGATATCGCTGCCGTGGTGATGGGTTGGTTGGTGGTTGGTGAAATATATCCTTTCGAAATTATGGGTTTTGTGGTTATCTGAGTGCGTTGAAAGTATTCTTGAGAAGAAAAGTCGTTGCCTATTGTAGAGTTAGGCCCCATGGGGTAGTGAAAGAGCATAAATCCTTGCGGATCGAGTCGATATACCAGGTCGATGTCGGGGCGTGCGCTCATTACCGTGCTGAAAAGAAGTTTCATGTTATCGGGGTTGGAATCGATCACAGAAGGATATGTTTTCAATCCTCGAACCGCCGTCATGGCGTTGCGCATGGCCAGGTCTGTTTCTTGGGCAATCGAACGAGCTAATGCCAAATCCGCAGCTTTGATATTTTCTTCGAGATGAGTTTGTGTGCTGTTGGCGATCAATAAAATAGACACCACAACAGGTCCAACGAAGAGTGTGTATAGAGCCATTAATTTCAGGCCTAGATCATGTTTAAACCGGCGTAATTTCATAGAAAGGTCACTTTTTTCATTTATCCAAAACCCATCTGATAGAGTGGGCGCCTGCGCAAGCAAACAGGATCATTTTTATCGTTACGCCGATCCATGCCGCCAGCAAAAATTGTGGCACAGGCATTTTGAGAGCACCGGCAGCAACACCGGCCACATCGAAGGCAGGGTTCGGTAAAGCTGCTAAAATTAGAATCGTCACGAACCCGTTTTTTCCAACCCAGCGAGTCATGTGCTTATAGAGTTTCACCTTTTCTACAATGGCTTGACCGCTGAATCCTGCTAAATAGCCGCATAATTCTCCGAGCGCACCCCCGGTTCCGGCAGCGATGCCGACATAGAGGGGATTGAAAACTGCTCCCATGGCAAAGATGATGGCAACCCCGGGAGCCGGGAGAAGTATGGTGGCATTGGTGAACAGGGAGATTAGGAAAATGCCGGGATAGCCGTATACGGCCAGTTCATCAGCGCGATCCCGCAGCGTGTAAATAAATATGCTAATAATGATAACTGTAACCAGAGCAAACAAACGCGCAAACGCTAACCATCGTTCTTCAATTTTCATTTCCGGTTTTTAAGCGCATCGTTGGTTAATAGCCGTTCGATGCGTGCTATGATCATTTCCATGGCGACGGTATTGAAACCACCTTCGGGAATGATAATATCGGCATAGCGTTTGGATGGTTCCACAAACTCGAGGTGCATTGGGCGTACGGTGCTTAGATATTGTTTGATCACGGATTGGGTCGTGCGGCCGCGCTCGGAAAGATCGCGTTGCAGGCGGCGGATGAAGCGAATATCAGGGTCGGTGTCGACATAAATTTGCACATCGAATGTCTCGCGCAATGTTGGCTCCGCGAAGATTAGAATTCCCTCCACTAGAATCACGGAACGAGGTTCTATGGGAGTAGTTTTATCTGTACGGGTGTGAGTCTTGAAATCGTAGATTGGGAGTTCGATGGTTTGCCATAATTTGAGGCTTCGGATGTGCTGGACGAGCAACTTGGTTTCGAGAGCGTCGGGATGGTCGAAGTTGACCTTGACGCGTTGAGATGTAGTGAGGTGACTTAGATCTTTGTAGTATGCATCATGAGGTAAGTAGGCGATTCTATGAGCGCCGGCCTGCTCTAGGATCACATTGGCGACGGTGGTTTTCCCAGAACCGGTACCGCCTGCAATTCCAATGACAATGGGGGTAGAATTTTTTGGCTTGGGCATACTAGAATTATACTGGATGTTTGCGAACTTTTCGATGTGCTATGACTGTTTCGCTCAACACGCCATCAGTCTGATTTTTACCGAGTACCCCTGAATCAAAGAAGCCACCGATGGGAATCGGACCCATAACCTATCGCTTACGAAGCGATTGCTCTACCATTGAGCTACGGTGGCACGAAGCAAATTATACCAAGTAAATCAGAAAGTGTACAAGTGGCTTGAAAATAATAGAACGCGAATTACGCGGATCAAGCGGATTTGCGCTGGTTTTTTCGTAATTGCTTAAAAGACTCCTCTGAAAAAACCGGTTTTTTTGATATTCGCTGTGGCAAACATCCCACTTTGCTATCGAAAACAGATGCTTTAAGGGATAGCAACTTGGAAACCCCCGGTTTTTAGGGCCTTGTCTCCCACATGGAAAATCTACAAACACCTTTTTTCAGTAGACTCTTAAAATGTACCCTACAAACGTGTTTTGCTCTGCGTGCCACCGACAAACATGTTTCCCGTACCAGCCGCCGGATTCAGTCGGTGGCTTTTTGCATTGACAGGATTTGGCGAATTGTTTTCACGGCCTTGTCTTGGGGAATTGTTTGTT
>JAYELX010000082.1:0-4952 GCA_034717875.1 Chloroflexota bacterium
GAGACCAACCTCCCAAGTTTATCTTTGACAAATATAACAATAGGAGCCATTGGAGTAAATATGCCAGAATCAGAACGCCCAATAGAATCATCGCCAGAAGACGAGATATCAGAAGATGAGGCCATCTTAGTCAAATGGGACGGCCTTAGAAGTAAGCCGCTGCACGATTCAGAATTGAATTTAAGCTTCGCACTGGGTAAGGTTAGCAAAGCCAGTGTTGAAGGCGTTTCGAGTTTGGGGTGGGATATCCTTAAAGATTGCGAACTCGTACAAAGAAACGATCTAATGATAATCGGGGATCAAGATGAGATCGAAAAAGACGACACAGTCTATGCCTCCCGCAATATAAAATCTATAAACGGGAAAATCATTCCGGCCACAACGATGGGCGTTGTCATGGAATTGTATCATAGAAAACCAAAATTCCCAATAGAATCATTATATCCAATAGGAAGTGAGCGTCCTATCTTGGTCAAATGGGACGGCCTTAGAAGTAAGCCGCTGCACGATTCAGACGCCACGCCGACTACTATGCCAACTACAGTAAATGTTTCTGTTGCAGATTCCGATCCGCAACTTTGGGCTGGGGATGCTCTTGAAAACTGCGAGCTTGTACAAAGAAGCGACCTGTCAATCGAGGGCCAACCAATTGAGGATCAAGATAAAATCGAAAAAGGCGATATAGTCCACGCTTCTCGCAATATAGAATCCGAAAGTGGGAAAATTATTCCGGCCACAACAATGGGCACTGTTGTGGGATTTGGCAGTGGAGATCGCCCAATAATACACCACAAGCCTCCAGATAAACCGATGAGCGTCCGATCAGCCAAAAGAGAAATAAGCGGTGATATGTTTACAAAACCGCAGGACTTTAAAATAACAGTAGGACCAGAAGACATTAAAGCTAGCCCGTCTTTAGTCTATAATCTGGGCAACGGTGGTCCGTGGTCGGGCACCAATGCACCCGACACACCCGTTCCGTACTTGGCGCGCAGGCGAGGCGGGGGCTTTCTGGGATACGTTAAGGCTTTACTGCAAAACCCCGCCGTGCGGAGGACGCGAAGAGGCGACTCAGACCCAGACGACATGTCACCAAAGAAACTTGCTCGATCTACAAAAGACCACGGTGTTTTTATTTGGGTCCGGAGCGAGTGGGGCGAATATGGAGAGAAGCCACTCAGCGATTACGCACGACTTGGTGACGACGCTACGCCATTCGGCAAAATAATTGACGTGGGTGCGGTAGCTGGTGCGCAGAGATACCTTAAAAAAGGAACAAACAGAGCTCAGATGTATAAAGTAGAGATAACCGACCCTGCACGTATAAGACAAACTAGTCGCGCACGCAAACGTAATCCGACAACGACTGTATGCGCTCGAAAAATTTGGAAGTTTGAATTTGTATCGGCTATAAGAGTTGAACAGCCCTATAGCGGTGCAGAGCGATTGGGACCTGCTAGTGAAATTGCGGCACAGGCCGACGAACGCCAAAGACAGTTGGCACAAGGCGAAAATGTCGTAACAGACCACGATCGCGCATTGGGCGTTATCAATTGCGGCCCCGATGCTGTTAGAGCCATAATAGCAGATTTAGGGGGTACAAGCCAGGACGTCTCAATAAATGCACCCATCAATGTCGGTGTCCACAAAAGCAAGTATAGGGACATAAAGAAATGCGCTACAATGTTAGGCAAAAGCGAAGCAAGGAGCGGGTTAGGCGGGGACTTTGTCCTTGACGACAACGAACTCGGCCACATACCTCCGCCGCCACCACTATTACCAAACACGACCGGCACAACATCGGCTTTTCCCCATGGTGGGGAACTTATCGGCGCTGATGCAGGGTTGGAAAACAAGACAGGTGGCATTTGGAGGTGGGTTGCACTCGTTGCCTCTCAGCATGCGATATTGCATGTTTATAGAAAGATGAAAGCTCCTGATGGCAGCTACTTTATTAAACACGAATACCCAGAACATCAACGAGACGAAGAATGGCTTAGAGACGAAGAATGGCTTAGAGGTGCAACTGGCCCCCAATTACGTGATACACATGCTGCTGCGGTGAATAAATATCACGAAATATGGGCACAATGGGCTAGAAGCATGCCGCGTTTGTGGAAGAAGTTACACGAAGCTGGCAACTCACCTTTACGGAATAAGTTCAAGGCGTCCAAGACCGATCACCCAACAAGTTTCATTATGGTACCAGACAGGATGCCCGCCATTAGCCCCGGCAATCCCAGTGACCCGTCTTGGTCTGCTGCGTACGACACACGTAAGCTTACAACCAAACAGACAGACGAGAACAAGATGAGCGATCCGTATGGGCCATCTGGCTTCTTTGATAGCGATACCACAAGGCGGCTACATCAGAAACTAGACAAAATGCCCAAGAAAGTCGAAACACATAAACCAATAAGGCTAACACCGGCCCAACGTGCAAGATCGAAGGAAGACGCGAGGATGAGAATGCGAAGAAAAGCTCTTAATATACATCGCACTCTCGCCGACTTAGGATTAAAATTCGCGTACAATTGGGCAATAAGCAACCTTGACGAGCATGGATTAAGTATAGAGAAAATAAATTCCATGAGAGAGGAGTCGCCCAATGACTTAATCGATATGTATAAGACGGCTAAGGGCGATGAAGTCGCTATTATGCCCGTAGATCTACCCCCTGCAGCTCTTAATATAGTCTCGCAGGTATTGGGGTCGGCTGGATGGTTAGATGAAATATTCACCGTAGGTCAAAATCGCAAGGTGCGGAGATTAATTAGTCAGGTAAACGGGGCCATTGAGCGGGCTAAACAAAGAGAAAAGCCCCGCGAATAGGGTGGGAATTCTTCCGAGGCGGCGCGGCGCGGGACCGAAAATTGGCGCAAGCCTACACGGATGATGGGTGGGGGTTAATCGAAAACTTAAAGGACAAATGTAATGAAGATTGAGGTTTTCATGCTTTTGGAAAACAAGACTTGGCACACAGAGGTCGTCGATCTTCCTCCTATTGGTCATTTTATCGAATGTGGGGGGGAGTTACCATTGTAATTGATCTTTTGGAATATAAGGGAGAGGATTGGGAATCAGTTCCGAATGATTTAATTTTGACATGCGCTGAGTTTTATGTTTCTCATGAACTTTGCAACTCAGATAAGTATTTCAGAGTTGTCAAAATGGGGGTGTGGGGCGCGCCTGCCGACGAGTAATATGGGCAATAGTGGCTGTATTCAAAATAACAGATCGGCACAAGGAGGCGGCGTGGGGAAATGGAAAAAACGGAAAAACGCGAAAACAGTAGCGTGGAGCACGCCCTACGTACCTCAATCCACCTGGAACGTACCCGATCATATAAAACCAGCGCCAGATTACGACAGGCTTGTGGCCCTCGATGCGTTTCACAAGGTGGCGCTAATGGGCGTGGTGTGGTTGGACAACGGAACAATCAAGGAAGCGGCTTATGATCCTAATGTCCCGATCTATTTCGATGCAAGCGTATACACACGCTTGCGCGAACCAGCGCGCATAATCACAAACGGTGAATTATTTTATATCGCCCAGAACGAGGAAGTGTTTATGCGGTTTGAAAAGCTCCCCGAGATTCTTAGGCAAGCTGTTGCGGCATTGGCAAGTGAGTTTGAATTCGAGGCCTTAGAGTGCGGATCAACCAGCAAAGTTCAAAAATACGACCCAAATACCAATATGATTGATTGGTTTGAGGCTATACGCGACCAAATAAAAGAAATAGAGAGACACAAACGCAAAGCTCAAAAACGCGACCAAACATATACCTCAGATATCGATTGGTATGAAAAAATCGCCAAAATCGACGATTTTACCAAATCAGTAAATAAAAGGCAATAAAACCCCATAGCAATTCTTGCCCGGCAGCGCGGCGCGCGACCCGAAGACAGAGGCGTCTGCAGAGCATATTCTGTTTAGCCTGCAGGGCTGCTGAAAACCATAGTAGTTGCCTCTACTATATTCGTGGGGTTCGTAATGTTGTACACCGACGCGAACGACGTTGACAATAGAAAAATAGAAAGACATACAACCAGCCTTAAGCACATTGACGAGCTGTATGGGGGCGGTTTGCCAAAGTCGGCTATAAGTGTGTGGGGCGGGGAGCCTGGTATAGGCAAAACGCGGCTTTGTGTTTCGCTTTTTATGGCCGCCCTATTGGCCCATAAAACTCTCTATTTCCAGTTGGAAACGGCTCTATCACAATTTAAGGCAATATATTTCAGCAACACAATTATACCCAAAGGTTCTTTGTTGTTATCAACCGAAAAAGACCTACAAAAGCAGTGCGACATTATAAAATCGACCAGCCCCCACCTTATAGTTGTCGATAGTGTAAACAAAATCGATCAGTTTGAAAACGGTCGCGGAGCAGATGTGATTGAGACCAAGTATAGAGAAGCCATTGGAGAAAATGGCCCTCATGTGATATTCCTGACCCATTTGAATGCTCAGGGACAACTTAAGGGCGGCACCTCCCTGCCGCACATGGGTGATATCGTTGCTCTTATAAAATGGAGCAAAAAAATAAAATCAGGCATCGAAATGACCTTATCCAAAACGAGATATGGCACAACAGACATCAAAATTACCATGATACACACCCATCTTGGAATAGAAAACGCAGAAGATGCAATTGACAAAATGCTCGAGGAGGACCTATGAAAATCCGAACAGGATTCGTTTCCAACAGCAGTTCTTCTTCTTTTATAATTAAGAGAGAGGATCTGACTGAGTTACAAGAATGGGCTATTAGGGACCATATCGATTTTGCTCGATATGTATTGGGTATGTGTAGCGATCAAGCATACTCAGATGAATGGGCAGTTGAAGAGACATCCTCTATTGTGGAGTTGTCTACTTCCATGGATAACTTTGATATGGGCCTTTTTCTCGAAGCAATAGGTCTTGATTCTAGGAAGCTTGACGGGAGCGAT
>JAYELX010000083.1:0-4942 GCA_034717875.1 Chloroflexota bacterium
AAATTCTCCGCTTGCCAACGGCACGCAAAGCTCGCTCCGAATTCACTCGACCGGCGTTTGCTCTATTACTCGAAGAGTACTCCTTCGGAGCAAGTGTAACCTTAATTTCCTTTCCATATGAACCATCACTAAAAATACTATGAATAAGGCGGGCTAACCACCACTTTCGCGCCCGCTGGGGCCGATGGACTTTGACATATATGTGCTGGGACGGTATAATCAGCGGTCGGCTATTTGAGATAATAATTGTAAGGAGATTAGTATTATGGAAACTAACAATATCTCTGTCGAAGAGATTAAACCTAAAGAAAAATTTACAGGCACGGTGGCAAAGGTGACGCTGGCAGGAGCCATTGTAGATATTGGTACGGGTGTTCCTGGCGTAGTTCATATCTCGCGGCTGCGGAAAGATCCGGTTAATCGCGTCAAAGAGGTTGTAGAAGTTGGAGAAAGTATTGATGTATGGGTTAGGCAGGTTTTCCCACGGCGCAAACGCATTGAGTTGACCATGATTGAGCCATTACCTTTGGAATGGCGCGAAATCAACAAAGGCATGGTTGTAGAAGGCAAGGTAACGCGTTTGGAGAAATACGGCGCCTTTGTCGATATTGGCGCAGAACGCCCAGGCTTGATACACATCAGCGAGCTTGCCCACGGTTATATTGATGCCCCGAGCGATATTGTGAAAAAGGGCGACGAAGTTGAAGTGAAAGTCATCAGTGTGAATCGACGGCGCAAGCAAATTAAATTGAGCGTGAAAGCCCTCACCGAAGCTCCGGAAAAAGCAGCTAAGTCTCACCAGGTAGAAGCCAGCAAGCATCAGAAACCCACTCCTACTGCTATGGCAGCAGCATTGAAAAAGGCCATGGGCAAGAAATAAGCATGATTCTAGTGTTCTGTTAATTGTAGTTTGATGACTAATTTGGCGATCTAAGCTGAGCAAAGAAAAGAAGACCGCTTTGTAGTTTGCCCCAAGAAAGTCAATTCTATGGCTGATGATCTAAGTTGAAGGATTGTCGGAAATGAAAAACCCCGCTATCATAAGCGGGGTTTTTTTGTAATTGCTCAAAATCAAGTTGTAAAACAGTAGGTGCATTGCACTTCGGAAGTGCGTTGCACCTGTGAGACGGTAAATACAGGATGATTTCTGGCGATCCTACAATATCATGCCCTTGCAGTATGCATCAAGAGCAGATGCAAGGCACATCTCTAATCTGGTATTTTGGTAATTATTCAGTCCCCTTGCCCTCACCCTAGCCCTTGCTTTGCATGCTTCGCATCCCAGGGGGAGAGGGGACAGCTTCCTCTCCCTTTGGGGGAGGACTGAGGTGGGGGGAGTAAACAGCTTTCTCTCCCTTTGGGATGTGAAGCAATTGAGGTGGGGGAGGGAACGATTACCTATTTTGAGCAAGTTCGTCAAATCGCTTGCGGCACCGGCGTGCCGCCGTTTTTCTCAACCGGGGAGGGGAAAATCTCGTTGAATTCTTCGCGTGTGAGCGTCTCGACTTTTATTAACCTTTCAGCCACAGCGTCCAAATTATCTCTGTATTTTACTAGGATTTTCTTTGCTTGTTGATAGGCATTGTTGATGGCCTGTTGGATTTCCTGGTCTATTTTCTGAGCGATGGCCTCAGAATAGTCGCGTTGTTCAGAGAGTTCACGCCCCAGGAAAACAAGTTCTTCCTTTTGTCCATAAACCATTGGGCCAAGTTCTTCGCTCATACCCAACCGCATGACCATCTTTCGGGCCATCTTGGTCACGCGCTCGAGATCGTTGGATGCACCAGACGTGATGTCATTGAAGACCAATTCTTCAGCCACGCGCCCGCCCAGTAATCCAATCATTTGAGCTGTTAGCTTCTTTTTAGCCATCAAGGTGCGATCCTCCTCGGGGAAGATAAGCGTATAACCACTGGCCTGCCCACGGGCAGTAATCGACACCTTATGTACAGGGTCTCCTTCTGGTAAAGCCTGCGAAACAACAGCATGCCCAGCCTCGTGATAAGCAATAATAAGCTTTTCATCATCACTGATCAAGCGGCTTTTACGTTCGGGGCCGGCGATGACTCGCTCGATGGAATTCTGAAAATCTTTCTGATTGATCACTTTTTTATCATGGCGGGCAGCTAAAATGGCACCCTCATTGACCATGTTTTCTATGTCTGCGCCTACAAAACCCGGTGTGCCTTGAGCCAATACGGATAAATCGACATCGTTGGCGAGGGGTTTCCCGCGTACATGGATTTCGAGAATTTCCTTGCGTCCACGAATATCAGGGCGGTCTAAAACCACGCGGCGATCAAAACGTCCGGGCCGTAACAGGGCCGGGTCTAAAATATCTGGACGGTTGGTAGCTGCAACGATAATTACGTTTGTATCTGTATCGAAGCCGTCCATCTCGACCAGTATCTGGTTGAGGGTTTGCTCGCGTTCATCATGGCTGCCGCCTAGCCCAGCACCGCGCTGCCGGCCGACCGCGTCAATCTCATCTACAAAGACAATACAAGGAGAGTGACGTTTTGCTTGCTCGAACAAATCTCGTACTCGGCTGGCGCCCACGCCAACGAACATTTCTACAAACTCCGAGCCAGAGATGGAAAAGAAAGGTACACCGGCCTCTCCGGAAACAGCTTTGGCTAGGAGAGTTTTGCCTGTTCCGGGCGGGCCAACCAATATCACCCCCTTGGGAATGCGAGCTCCTAAGGCGATGAACTTCTCAGGCTCCTGCAGAAACTCGACCACCTCTTCAAGCTCGAATTTGGCCTCTTCGATGCCGCCTATATCATCGAAAGTCACAGTGGGTTGATCTCCCGGGAACATTCGAGCCTTCGATTTACCGAAGGCCATTGCGGCGTTGCCGCCCCCGCGTGCCTGCCGGAAAACAAACCAGAACATTGCGCCCAGCAAAATAACAGGGGCCACATAACTGATAATAGTAATTATTCCTACCCAGGTACCAGGCGGCTTGATTTCGATTTTGACGTTTTCGGGGTTCAGATCCTCGGTAGTTACGCCAAACTCCTTGAGTTGCTCGACAAGAGTCGATGATTTATCTTTAGTTACCGTACCTTCGCTGCCATCATCAAAAATAATATAAATCTCATTTTCATCGCTGCTAAGCCGTTTAATCTCGCCGCGTTGGATTTGCATTGCGACCTCATTGATCGTCAACGCTTCTTCGGTACCAACATTTTGCTGATAATTGAAAAACAGCAAGATCGCAATACCAATGATGAACAAAACATATATAAAAGATGATCGTTTTTTGGGTGAATCCACAAGCACCTCCAGTTTTATAGTGCCTCTTTTAGCCGTTGCATTATACCAATATTTTATCTAAGGGGGTAGTTGTTTGCGTAAAATATTAAATAATTAACATGTTTCTGATATTTGATCCATCAGTGCAAGTATTTTTTTCGAGAGAGCACGACGGTCGAAGTGTTCTTCCACGTATCGACGCCCATTGCGACCTAAAGCGCGCCCTCGTTGAGGGTTTTCGTTTAGGGAACGGATAGCGGCCGTGAGGGAGTCAGCATCTCCCGGGGGGACTGTAATGCCACAGTTAGCAGAATCCACAACATCTCGGATAACCCCATCAATCGCCAAGATTACCGCTCGCCCGGCGGCCATATAATCAAAGACCTTGTTGGGGTAAACGGTTTTATACAATTCGATCGGCTTCAGGATGGCAATGCAGGCATTGGCAGCGGCTAATGGCGCTGCCATTTCGGTTTTCGGCAACGGGGCGAGAAAATGCAGGTTGGGCAAGTCCATCTTTGCAGCTTTTTTCATCAAAGCAGGTTTTTCTTTTCCATCCCCAAGCAGCACAATGGCGATATTTGGTTCAGCGCGCAACCGGTCAGCCGCATCCAAAATTATATCGAGGTCGTTGGACATCCCATGCGCACCGGCATATAGAGCGATGAATTTTCCTTCCAGGCCATGCTTACATCGAAACGCTGCGCCATCTGCGTCGGGGTCAAACATGCGCACATCGGCGCCATTGGGGACAAGTTTAATGCTGCTGCCTCCGCGCGCCTGGACGTGCTCAATGAATCCGGGAGAGTTGACCAACAATTGATCGGCGTGGCGATAGAGGAATTTTTCCATCCATTGTGAGGCCCGAATCAAGGGCTTGTTTTTCAGCACCCCAACAGCGATAGCGAAGGCCGGCCATAAATCGCGCACCTCGAACATAAATGGCACCCGCTTGAGCCGCGCCAGCAGCCAGGCTGTTAGCCCTTGAAAAATTGGTGGTGAGGTACCCCAAACCAGGTCTATGTCCCGAACACCCAGGCCGACGATAAAAGATGAGAGCATGAAACTGAAAAAACTAATTATGCGGTGAACGAAGCTCTTGTGCAAAGCCGGGTAGGTGTACGAACGCAATACAGAGATATTTTTCCCGTCTTGTTGACGCTCTACCCAGGGAATTTGAGTATCATCCGAAGCCCCGGTTAAATAGCTGACCGAGCTGGCTATCACTGTAACGCGATGCCCTTGTTCGGCCAAATAGCGGGCGATTTCGTGATGTCGGGTTCCGCCGGGTTCGTCGAGCGCGGCAAAAGCTTGGTGGATGAGTAGGATGTGCATGTTGGTTGGAGTGGTCGGAGTAGTCTGAGTGGTCTGAGTGGTCTGAGTGGTCTGAGTAGTCGAGTGGTCGAAGTGGTCGGGCTATCGACTGTGTTCCTTTCCTTGATCGGACTCAGCGGTTGGTAATCTCCAAGTTGTACGCAATGCGAAAGGCGGAACCTCAGTTCGTAACTGCTCAAAATGTTGGTGGTGTTGTCTAGCCCGCTTGAGCGGGCTTCGTAAGCTTAGCACGGTGCGTTAACGCCCGTGCGGGATTGGCTAACCGCTAATAGTGTTGATTTTATGAAGCAATTGTTGATTCTGCTAGGTTCGTAAGAACACGCCCGCTCGGCGGTGCCCTGATAGGGTG
>JAYELX010000084.1:0-4938 GCA_034717875.1 Chloroflexota bacterium
ATGAATTTGGGCACTAGGCCGACCAAAAAGCGGAACCATCGAATAAATTCGAGGCTGGGATGCTAAATCCACCTGCGTGGATTAGAAGATGTCAACGGGTTGTTTTATACTGCATAAGCTGTTCGATCACAGCATTTCGACATGTTCTCGAACGCTCTCCGAGAACCATAGAAACGCTCGATAAGTTCGGTATTATTTTCTTTGATAGCCTTCAACGGAGCGGACATCCTCATCAAATATCGCCGAATCATGAATTTGGGCACCAGTCCAACCAAGAAACGGCTTAACGGTGAAATTCGGTCGCGGGCCGCGTCGTAATAATCTTTCAGGGTTTTTCGACGGAAATGAAGTATCGCGTTCAATTCATCACCATCGGCATAATCGCCGGAGTGAAAATTTCGCGTCGCAAAGGCGTGTTCCGGCAAAGCAGTGGGAGCAACACCATAGAAAGGCAGCATAACGCTTAAAAATTCACGCGCATTGACGCGGCATTTCTCTCCGCCGCCGAGGTTGAAAATGCGACCAAATGCGCTTTCGTGTTCGACAGCCTCCACCAGTGCGTATCCCGCGTCGGAACTGTGACACCATTCCAGGGCTGTGTCCAACGGCATGTGAAACATGAGCGGTTGAACTTTCAGGCGGGTGGTCAATATGCCGCATAAGCGCAGGATCGACCATTTCAGGCCGGATTGCTTGATCAATTTTTCGGCTGCAATTTTTGTCTTGGCGTATTCGTCGCCGATGCTGGGGTTGAGGCGGTCTCCCACGCGGATGTTCGGGTTGGCTACACGGTCACCGTAAACGGAAATCGATGAGGCGTAGATTAGCTCGGGGGTAGGATTCTGTTTCAACATGGCAGCCACCAATGAGCGCGTCCCATCAACGTTGATTTTCCAGGCTAGATCGGGGCGATGATCAGCCGCAGGGGGAATCAGAGCAGCCAAATGAATAACGGTATCCACACCATCTACGGCTTTGTTAACATCGTCAGGGTTTTGCAAATCTCCCCAAATTATATCGATCAAATCAGCATAAGGTTTGAAAAGTTTGCGTTCATATTTTTTATCCAGGCTGAGGATGCGGAGATTGTATCGATCGCGTCGATTGAGTAATTCTGCGAAGGCGTCCGAGCCAACATCGCCCGATGCTCCTGTCAATAAGATTTTCTTTTTCATTTTTTTTGGTAGATCGGATTATGCAATACGCTTACGGAAAAAGATTACGCTGGCGGCAAAATAGACCACGCTCAAGATTATCAGCGGCCATATAGAGGGCCAGAGCGTACTGGCCGGGACTCCTTTGAGCATGATGGCGCGTGTGACCTCGAGATAGTGGGATACGGGCAGAATTTCGCTGATCCAGTAGGTGAACCAGGGCATTCCGGAACGGCTGAAGATTAGGCCTGACAGAATAATGGACGGCAGCAAAACCAGCCCGACGGCCAGATACATGGCTTGCATCTGAGTCTGCGAGATGTTGGAGATCAACACACCCATTCCCAGCGAGCCAATTATGAATATCATACTGATGCCGATGAACTCCCACACGCTGCCGACGATGACTATATCGAAAATGTACGCGCCCACGAACAGCACCGCCACAGTGTTGATTACGCCCACCAGCAGATAGGGCAGGATTTTTCCCAACATCAACTCCCACGAGCGGATGGGGGTGACGATCAATTGCTCCATTGTGCCTTGTTCGCGCTCACGCACGATTGCCAGGGCCGTGAGCAGTAATGCTTGAATCTGAAGGATGATGGGGATTAGCCCGGGGATCATGAATAGCCCGCGGTCGTTGTCGGGGTTGTACAGGGCTATGGAGTGGGTGCTGATTGGCATTTTTATATTGTAGCCTCCCGCACTCCTGTTGAGCTGTTCTATTAAAATATCTTGGGCTGCAATTTGGCCAATGGCCTCGATGGTCAAACTGGTTTTTTGGGCGATGTCGGGGTCGGAGGCGTTGTAATAAAGTTGAACCGCGGTAACATCGCCGGTGCTGACGCTGCGGCCAAATTCTTCGGGGATCAGCAACCCAACTTGAGCCAAATCGCGATCAATCAGCGAAAGGATTTCGTCTTCACTGAAAACGTGATACGCCTCTGCAAAATCTCCGCTGGCGACGTAATAGTCGATGTATCGCCGGCTGGCATCGGTTTTCGACAAATCGGCCACGGCCATGGGGATGTTCGTCTGTTCTCCGGAAACGCCGTAGCCCAGCAATACCAACAAAATGGCGGGGAGAGCGATGATCAACGCGAGTGTGCGCGTATCACGCCAGATGTGGAGAAATTCTTTTCGTATAATTGTCCATAATCGATTCATGTTTTTTGCTCCTTACGCTTTGTGTATTTAGCCCCGCCCTCACCCCCTAGCCCCCTCTCCCGACCTCAGGAGAGGGGGAAAGCTAAAGTCAATATCCTGACCGTACTCAGTACGCGAAGCCCTTTTTGTGCCCATCGTGAGTCTAATCATCTTCGAAGTCGAGCAGGATTTGCGCTCGTTCGGCATCCACCATCGCTATAAAAACATCTTCCAGGGATGGCAATATCTCTTCCATGCGCATGATTTCGATGCTGGCGCGCTGAAACTCTTTTTTGATGCGCTGACGGAGGCGGGAATTCTCTACCGTGACATGCAACAGGATTCCGTGCAATGTAACATCCAGCACACCGGGAATTTCCGCCCCCAATGAGGCCGCTCGACCCGGATCATCACACTCAATCTCGAAGAGAACGCCTTTCATCCCCTCTTTGAGTGAATCAGGATCATCCAAAGCGATCAATTCGCCCCGGTACATCAGTCCGATGATGTTGCAATACTCAGCCTCGTCCATGTAGTGCGTCGTAGCCAGCACGCTGACATCCTGGCCGGCCATTTCGTAGATCAGGTCCCAAAACTCACGCCGTGAGACCGGATCGACGCCGGCGGTGGGTTCGTCCAAGAACAGCATCGGCGGTTTATGGGTAATGGCACAAGCGAGAGCCAATCGCTGCCGCCAGGCACCGGACAGCTCACGAGTCA
Organism: Chloroflexota bacterium; assembly: GCA_034717875.1. Taxonomy (GTDB): domain Bacteria; phylum Chloroflexota; class Anaerolineae; order Anaerolineales; family UBA11858; genus JAYELX01. Next base: position 3,024 of record JAYELX010000084.1, read on the forward strand.
GCGTTTTTTCATGTCCCCGCAAACCAGACTTACCAATCAACTCATCGATGCGAGATGCAAGTTCACGACGCGGCACACTGTACAAACGGGCGTAAAATTCCAGGTTTTCATAAGCAGTTAGATCGTTATACAGCGAAAAGCGTTGCGACATATATCCAATATGCTTTTTTATCTCTTCCGGTTTATGTCTGACATCCAGCCCCAGCACCCTGGCTTCGCCATCTGTTGGCAAAAGAAGGCCGCACAACATGCGAATGGTGGTGGTCTTTCCAGCCCCGTTCGGCCCCAACAAACCGAAAATCTCGCCGCGTGGAATTTCGAAGCTGACACGGTCAACTGCGGTGAAATTGCCAAATTTACGCGTCAGGTTCAATGTCTCGATAGCATTTTCAGAAATTGCCATCATTATTGCACCACCCGCTGTGTCTCGACCAAATCAATGAAAACATCTTCCATGCTGGTTTTTGCTTCCCGTAAAATACTGATTTCGGCAGATGCACTCCGTAATTCCGAACGCAGCCACCGGCGCGTTTTCTGTAAATTGGTGACCGACAAACGGATACGATCACCCACCGGACGCCAGCGCACAATCCCGTTGGAGCCATCGATGCCATCAATCAAATTATGAATGATTCGACGCGGTTTCGCTTTGACTTCCAGTATTTCAAAGGGAAGCTCTGCTTCTAATTCGGCGGGTGAACCACTGATCAGCAATTTGCCGGCGTAAAGAATGCTGACATTGTTGCAGCGTTCGGCTTCATCCATATACGGGGTACTGACCAACACAGTCACGCCCTGCTGAACAACTTCGGCCAGAATCAACCACAATTCACGCCGGGAAACCGGATCAACGCCCGTAGTAGGCTCATCCAACAAAAGCACTTTCGGCTCGTGTACCAAAGCGCATGCCAAGGCCAGTTTTTTTCGCATTCCCCCGGAAAGATTTGCGCTTGGCCGTGATCGAAAACGATCCAAGCGGGCGAAGTCCAACAATTCAGCGATGCGCTCATCCCGGCGATCAGATGCCACACCGTTGATGTTGGCAAAAAATTTAAGATTCTCGATCACGCTGAGGTCTTGATAAAGACTAAAGGCCTGAGGCATATAGCCAATCAACCGTCTTGCTTTTTCGGCTCTTTTTTTTGTATCGAATCCAGCCACCGTCGCGCGGCCCCCACTCTGCCGCATAACGGTCGACAAAATACGCAGCGTAGTGGTCTTTCCGGCGCCATCCGGACCGATCAAGCCATAAAGTTGACCTGAGGGGATTGCCAAATCCAGGCTGTCGATGGCTAAATGGTCACGTCGGGACCGGTATCGTTTCGTTAGATTTTGTGCTTCGATCATCAATTTCATAAAACTGACTCTCATTTTCAAAGCGGTTGCATAAATAAAAGATCGCTCCAAATATAATCAGGTTGCCCGATTTCCCATAGGTGCGGCATGTCATCTTAAAAGTGACAGCCATCAAATCAAAAATTACAGGCGTCATAAATCTAACGGAAAACCAGAAGCAGCGTGGTTATTCACATTTTCCTGTGATATGATAGTGATTCAAAAAGCCTGTATTTTCATTGAAATCACCTTTAGAAATTGCGCAAGCCGCCTGCTAATAAATTGCAGGCTCAAAGCTTAAGTCGGATGAATCCGACTCTATAACCAGTCGATTTTAATCGACTTAAGCTATGAGACATGGATTTCAATCCATGTCGGAGGTGGATCATTTAGTTAGAACTGAACAGCCCTGGCAGGAGAACGCACCATGAAACACAGAAGCATCGAACCCGGATTGCTGCGCATCTTTCGTTACTTCACCGGAGTAGCGATGATCTACTTTGCCGCGTTGGTAACCTACACCGCTATTCAAACTGGAGAGGGGGATACCACATCCCAAATTCAATCCTATCTAAATTTT
>JAYELX010000085.1:0-4937 GCA_034717875.1 Chloroflexota bacterium
AGGTCATGCTTCGTAAAGACCATCGCTGTCCATTGCCTGATCACTGATCCCTGACCCCCACCCCCCATGACAAAACCCGACACCTTCAACACAGCCGCTTACGGCGGCGAAAAATGGTCACCGCGCCTCAAAAATCACCGAGACGAAATCGGTTCCCTTTGGGGCCACTGCGGCATTGATTGCGAATGGGCGCCGTTAAAAGCTGTTTTGCTACACACCCCTGGCCAAGAATGGGACCATATCCCCGATCCCGATGCTGCCCAGATGTTAGCAGCACCCAACTTGGATTTAGCGCGTCAGCAGCACGAGCTTATTGCCCGAACCTATCGAAACAAGCACATCCGCGTTGATTACGTAACCCCCAACGAAACGCCGCCGCCAAACCTGATATTCTGCGCTGATTTATTTTTCATGACCCCCGAGGGAGCTATTCTGGCTCGCCCGGCCTCGACAATGCGCGCCGGCGAAGAACGGTGGATTGCCCGCCGATTGACCGACTTGGGAATCCCGATTACGCGCACATTGCGGGGGGCAGCCACCTTCGAGGGCGCCGATGCGCAATGGCTTGATCCCGGCACTGTGCTGCTGGGGCGCGGACTCCGCACCAACGCCGAAGGCGCAAACCAGGTCACGGATGCGCTGCACGCAATGGGAGTTAATGTCATTCAAGTAGATTTACCCATCGGCAGCATGCACCTGATGGGGATGCTGCGGTTTCTCGACCGCGATCTGGCCGTGGGTTGGCCCGGACGGCTTTCGTTTGTGGCCGTGGAAGCATTGAGGGCGCATGGCTACGGCGTCATCTTTATCCCAGACCAATCTGAAGCGAAGGATCACGCCCTCAACTTTGTCACGCTGGGGCCGCGGGAGATCTTGATGCCCAGCGGGAAGCCAATCACACAAAATTTCTATCAATCCAATGGAGTCACTTGTCACACCGTGGAAACCAACGAACTAAACAAAGCCGCGGGCGGAATTGGATGTCTCACAGGTGTGTTGGAACGCTCGAACGGTTGATAAACGCTCAGTTACACCCTCCGGCAACCGAATGAATTCGGTGGCTGGTACAAAAAACGTGTTCATGCAGGTAAAGAAAATAAACGGGTAATACAACAAGGTTGTTCAATTCCAAAGCTGGTAAGCGGATTGGTAGCGGATTAGCGGATGAGTTCGCGAACTGCGGCATTTATCCGCTTGCCGTTGCCGTAGGCATGCAAAGCAAGGCATGCAAAGCAATCCGCTATAAATCCGCTGCCAAACTAGAAGTACTACCACTCGCTTATTGAGAAAACACCCGTTTCTCATTCCCTGCATACAAGACTTTTACTTGCCAGCACTTGTATTACGAGGGATGAAACCAAACTAGTCTATTACCTGATTAATTATTTAACGTTCATAAACACGTTCTAACCAAGTGTGATTCTTGGCCATCCGCACAATTCGCGTTTCGCTTTTCCGGGGGTGCTGAACGATTGCATCGTTCAATAATTCATTTTTCGCGCTGATTACATTCGGCGTAAACATCCGGTCGGCGATCATCGAAGACAGGAATAAAACGTCTGGCTTTCTCGACCTCACCAAAATCCAGTTCGGCGGTCAGAAGTACTTCACTATCACCCCCCTCGACCAATGGTGCTCCCCACGGATCAGCAATCAGGCTGTGTCCCCCCAATTTTACTCCCTTGCTCGTGCCCACTTTGTTGACCGCGGCCACGAAGAACTGATTCTCGATAGCGCGGGCCTGCAAAAGCTTGCTCCAATGGGCAATGCGGGTTACGGGCCACTCGGCCACCAGCAGAATCAACTTGGCTCCCCTCAGCGCATAATTTCGAAATATCTCCGGAAAGCGTAAATCATAGCAAATACTTAGACCAGTATCACCCCAACGGGTTTCGAATAGCGGCAATTCATCCCCAGCATCAAGCCATTTTTCTTCATTTAATAAACGAAACAGGTGAACCTTCCGATACACACCCCAGCGCGTTCCATCGGGGCCAAAAAGCACAAAGGAATTAAAAGCTCTATCCCCATGGGTTTCCAGCAAAGAGCCGCCCACAGCAATATGATTCTGGTGCGCCAACTCGGCCACTCGAGGGAAGAGACCATCATCCAACGCGGTGGCGTATTGGGGCCAATTCTTCAAATCGTAACCGCTGGCCCAAAGCTCGGGCAGCAATACCAGATCACTGCCGCGCTCTGCTGCTTCAACGATCCATTCAGAAACGCGCTCAAAGTTTGCTTCAACTTGACCGAATTCAAAGGACATCTGGGCTAAAGAAATCGTAAGTTTCATGGGGATATTTTATCATATCTGGAGAAGCATCACGGGCAGGGCGATTGCATATATCTTTGAATATACATATAATTTAACCGATGATAGTGCAGCAATTCCCGGTATGAGGAAATGTCAAGACTTCGGAAGTCTCCAGTGACCTATTTCGCCAATAAATGCGTTTTCAAAGACTTCCGAAGTCTGCTTCTAGCTACAAAGCGGGAATTGCTGATGATAGTGAATGTCTGTCTGGCCATGGGCCCGGCATAGGCGTGACCGAACGGGTGCGCTACCATCCCCCACTTGGTGATGAGACCCTCGCTATCGCGTGAATGAGGTAATTGTTTTTCCATATACGATTACCCTGGCAGCCCTGGTTAATTTTCCAAATAATGGCTACTTTCGAGTATAATTGCACTTCAATTATCAAGAAGGCGAGGCTTGAACATGACTAGCAAACTACCGCTTGTACTAATCACGCACAAATTGCCCGATGACTGGATCAATAAGCTAAAGGGGCATTGCCGTATGATCATCGGGCCGACCGATGCGACTCATCTATCTCCCAAGTTGGAGTCTCATTTGCCGGATGCAAAGGGGATTCTAACCCTGTTGACAATTCCTGTCTCCGAGGATACTCTGGCCCAGGCCCCAAACCTGAAAGTGGTCAGCAATATGGCGATGGGATACGACAACATTGATATTGCTGCTTGCACACAAGGCGGCATCCCCGTAGGCAACACCCCCGGCGTACTCACCGAAGGCACCGCCGATTTGACCATGGCCCTGCTCTTGTCCGCTGCCCGGCGCCTGCCTGAAGCCAGTGAAGACGCACGCGCTGGTCGCTGGACAACGTGGTCGCCTACGGGCTGGCTGGGGGCAGACCTGCACGGTGCTGTGCTGGGAATCGTGGGGATGGGCCAAATTGGATCCGCCGTAGCCCAACGAGCGCACGCTTTCGGGACCCAATTAATCTATACAAATCCGACCCCGCGCCCAGAAATCGATGCGAATTTAGGAGCCACCCGCGTGCCCCTGGATGAACTGCTGGCCGAAAGCGATTTTGTCAGCCTGCACGTCCCATTGAGACCCCAAACCCGCGGCATGATAGACGCCCAAGCATTGCGCGCCATGAAACCAACAGCGATTCTAATCAACGCAGCCCGCGGCCCTGTCGTCGTCACCGCTGACTTGCACCAAGCCCTGAGCGCAGGCTGGATCGCTGCCGCGGCACTTGACGTCACCGACCCCGAACCACTGCCGGCTGAACATCCACTTTATAGCTTGTCAAATTGCCTGATTGTGCCGCACATTGGCTCCGCTACAAAAAGCATCCGCCGCCGCATAGCCGAACTGGCATGCGACAATCTGCTGGCCGGTTTACGAGGCGAACCATTACCGCATTGTGTCAACCCAACAGTATATGCATAAAATAAAAAACAATGAACCGTGATCGAATCCACTTAAGCATCCACATCGAGAGAACAGGGGGAACCACCCTCTTAGCTGAATTAGAAAAGTTCTATGGCCCTAAAAATATTCTAATCTACAAAGCTGGCATAGGTAAATTTATCCGCTTATCCGATATTCCCGTCTCGCCAGCAAATATTGCGCTGCAAAAAGGCAAATCTCTTTTAGAGGGCACAAAACTCTTACACTTCATCTACAAATTCTATGTCCGATTCGTGAACAGGTCTAACGACGTTCTCAAATGGATAGAACCGGATGATTTGCCAAATGATTTTATTGCCATCCACGGCCATTTTAAGTTAGATCAAGTTGAGCATCTAGTCGAAAACCCATATATAACCGCAATTTTTCGCCACCCGTTAGAGAGAATGGTTTCTCAATTCTTGCATTGGCGCAGGGCAGGAGGCCTACTGGGGTGGCGAGTCGAAGTGCCGTTCGATGAAAACATATCCTTTGTTGAATACGCTTTCCGAGAAGAGTTCGCCAACTTCCAAACTCAGGCAATAGGGAATAATTCCGTTGATGAAATCGATTTGATCGGGATAACCCCTTATACAGATCGTTTCATTGCAAAAATTAAGGGGAAAAACACTAATAATTCGTGCGTAACTAGAGTTAATGAGATAGTCAACAAGCCCGGTTACAAAAAACTAGGGATCACGAAAGCTATCGTGAAAAGATTCAAGGATTTCAACGCCAGGGATTATGAAAATTATGAACGTGCTATCCAACTCGTGAGGCAATATATTTAGTAATCGTTCACTCACCCACCTCAATCATCCCCTAGGATTCATAAAAGTATAACTTCCAGAACGTCATGGCTTTGCCCGCCTTCGGCGTGAACGGAGAGCAACGGGGTTATATGAGCGATTCTCCCTCACCCTAGCCCTCTCCCGAGGGGAGAGGGGACAGCCCATCCACCCTGTCATCTCCCGGTGTGGAGGGGGACAACCCATCCACCCTGCCCTCTCCCGGTGTGGAGGGGGACAGCCCATCCACCCTGCCATCTCCCGGTGTGGAGGGGGACAACCCATCCACCCTGTCATCTCCCTGGGTGGAGAGGGACAACCCATCCACCCTGTCATCTCCCTGGGTGGAGAGGGACAACCCATCCACTCTAGCCCTCTCCCAGGGGGATAGGTTACAGTCCATCTCTCTACCACTGAAAAGACGCACTCAATACTTGCTACTCTCG
>JAYELX010000086.1:0-4932 GCA_034717875.1 Chloroflexota bacterium
AGCAGGATGATGCGTATAACCCCTTCGGCCACATTGCTCCACCAGGCATTGAGTTGCAGGGTGTTTTCGATCAATTGCCCAACGGCGGCGGGTGTCAAAAAGAAAAGCCCAATCGCAAATACCAGAGACAGCCCCAAAGTTAGATAAAGGGCTGGGCCTTCGAGTTCTTCGTCTTCGTCGTCAGTTTGTAGATTTGCCGATATGGTTAATGCGCGCATCCCCAATCCAAGCGCATCCCATAAGATGACTAGGCCGCGCAAAAACGGAATCTTGGCGATGCGACTTTTGTAGATTCCTCCCAATTCTTCGGTGTGGATGACGATATTTTGCTCAGGGGAGCGCATGGCTATGGCAACACTATTCGAACCGCGCATCATCACGCCTTCGATGACTGCCTGTCCGCCATAGGTTGGAAGTTTGTTGTTCATGTTTTGTACCTGTTTTGTAGATTGTTCATAATTGCTTAAAACCAAGTTTTCAAATAGCAGGCGCATTGCACTTGCGAAACGGTAAATATAGGATGTTTCTGGCGATCCGATGTAGATTCATCCGCTAATCCGTTGATCATCCGCTTACCAGCACGGTATTCAAAAGCTGATGAAGTTACTGCTCAGCTTTGCAAGTTGTAGAAGAAATGGATCAGTGCATCAATGCCCTTATGCCACGTGGGGAGATGTAGTTTTTCGTTGGGGCCGTGCATATTGTCGCTGGGGAGGCCAAAGCCTGTGTTTATTGTCTCGACTCCTAAAATTTGTTGGAAATCTGCCACCACGGGTACGCTGCCGCCTGTTCGCTTGAAGACAGGTTTAGTTCCCCACACAGTCTGCGCTGCTTCCAGGTAGGCTTGTATCCAGGGTGAATTTCGGTCGCTGATTGATGCTGGGCCGCTGGACATTTTGATGACTTCCCATTTGACGGTGGCAGGCGCGTTATCTTCGAGATATTCTAATAGTTGTTGATGGACTTCGTCTGGGTTTTGATTGGGCACCAACCGGCAAGATATCTTTGCCATTGCGTAGGCTGGGAGGACGGTTTTTGCTCCATCACCGGTGAAGCCAGAGAACAAGCCATTGATTTCCAGTGTGGGGCGCGCTCCGGTACGTTCTTCGGGCGAATAGCCTTCCTCCCCCCACAGGGCTGGCGCGCCGGTATTTTCTAGGTACCAGGCTTCATCCTTTGGCAGGCGGGCAATTTCGGCGCGCTCGTCATCTTCCAGCGGGAGAACTTCATCGTAGAAGTTGGGAAGTGTGATGCGGCCTTTATCGTCGTGCATGCCAGCGATTAGGTCAGCGAGCACCTGCGCGGGGTTGTGCACCGCACCGCCAAATGCACCGGAGTGTAGATCGTGGTCGGGGCCCCAGAGTCTCAACTCGAAATAGACTAACCCTCGCAGTGCGTATGTGATGGTGGGCATGTCAGGGGCGATCATCCCGGTATCGGGGTTGAGGGCAAAGTCGCAGGATAATAAATCCTGATGAGATTCGATGAACCCGGGCAAGTTGGGTGAGCCGATTTCTTCTTCCCCTTCGAGAATGAATTTGATATTGGTGGGAAGTTCCCCGGTTCGAGTGATGGCTTCGATGGCGTTGAGTGTGGCTGTGATTTGCCCCTTCATATCGGTAGTTCCGCGGGCGTATATGTTTTCACCGCGCACTGTTGGTTCGAAAGGTGGTGTGTTCCATTTGTCCAACGGTTCGGCAGGTTGTACGTCATAATGCCCGTAGATCAGCACAGTGGGGGCATCTGCCCCCGCTTCGAGCGACTGGGCATAGACAATCGGGTGTCTATCGGTGGGGTAGATTTCGATGTTATTCAATCCCAATTTGGCGAGATGTTCAGCAAGCCACTCAGCGGTTTTTATGATATCCGTTTTGTGGGCTGGGTCTGTGGAAACCGATGGAATCGCCGAAATTGTTTTTAGTTCATCGAGAAAACGGGCGCGATTTTTGTGTGCGTAGGCGATAGCAGAAGTTATCGAGTTTGACATGGTGTAATGAGCCTCCAGTGTTAATTATTGATTTGGTTGGTGGTGCAAAACTTGGCGTATGTTTGGGTAAATGGTCTCCCAAAGTATGTGTTCTTCAGTGTGGTTGATCATTATATCGTCTCTGATGAGTCGAGCTCCAGCTTCCAAAAAGACATCCCGCTTGCCGTGCAGCAAGATATGCTCGGCTTCGTGGGAAAAAGTGAAGCTTATGAAATTTATCATCCGAATTCTCTAACAATACCATAGGTTATGGAAAAACCCAAGCCGGTGACTTTGATAACCTAGGTAATCGCATATAGAAAAAAGGTAATTGCTCAAAATGGTACTTGCTCAAAGTATTGTTGGTTTGCACAAGAACAGTTCACTTATCCTTTAGTCCGAATGGACTTTGCAATATTAGCACGGTTGGTTTCGCGTAGCATCTTATCAGGGCCCCGCCGTGCGTTCAGCGCAGAATCAACAATTGTTTCATAAAATCAACACTATTAGCGGTTAACCAATCCCGCACGGGCGTTAACGCACCGTGCTAAGCTTACGAAGCCCGCTCAAGCGGGCTAGATAATACCACCAACATTTTGAGCAGTTACTCAAAATGTTGGTGGTGCGTTTGCGCTGTACCACGGGTTGACTAATATGATTTTGAGTAATACAAATTGTATTTCAGCGTGGTCATATCTTCAGCGTGTCAACGATTCAGAGTGCTTTGGAACACTGAACCGCTGAATGGTCTGAATACGCTGAGAACAAACTGCCATAATTGCTCAAAATGTTAGTGGTGTGTTGTAGCTTGAAGATGTGCTGCACCTGAATACCCGAAGTGCAATGCATTTTCCAAATGCAATCCACTTCTATCGGCGCTTGACCAACAGGATTTTGAGCAACTACTCTTTACCTTTGCAATTCTTCCCTACGACGTACGGCGATCCGGCCGGCACCGGGCACGGTGAACTCGCCGATGTGTGTTGCCTCAGACACGCCACGCTCAGCCAGCTCCGCCAGCAGCGACTCCAGCCTCTCCGACGGTACGGCGATGAGCAGCCCGCCGGAGGTCTGCGCATCGGCCAGGACGAGTTTCTGCATCTCAGAGATATCCTCACTCCAGTCTATATGAGGCTCGACAAAGTCCAGGTTATCCCGCGTACCGCCCGGCACAACGTTGGCCCCGACGAAGGTGCGCGCCGCCTCCAGCACCGGCACCTGGTTGGCGTAGATCACCGCGTCCACTTCGGCGCCAGCGGTCATCTCCCGCAGGTGGCCCAGCAGCCCGAAGCCGGTCACGTCGGTGCAGGCCGAGACATTAATCGCCACCATCGCCTCGGCTGCATCCCGGCTGAGCGCAGCCATCAGCGCGACGGCCTGCTGCGTTGTGGCCTCGTCTGCCAGACCACGCTTGATCGCCGTGGCGATGATGCCCGTGCCGATTGGCTTGGTCAGCACGATCTGGTCGCCGGGCCGGGCCGCTGCGTTGGTCAGCACCTGGTCAGGATGCACCACGCCGGTCACGGCCATCCCATACTTTGGCTCGGTATCGTCCACCGTGTGCCCGCCGATGACACTTACGCCAGCCTCGGCGGCCTTGTCGAGCGCACCCAGCAGGATGCGGTGGAGCACCTCCACCGGCAGCCGGTTGGAGGGGAAGCCGACAATGTTGAGCGCAAAGAGCGGCTTGGCGCCCATGGCGTAGATGTCGCTGAGCGAATTGGCAGCCGAAATCGCCCCAAAGTCATAGGGATTATCAGCAATTGGCGTGAAAAAGTCCACGGTCTGCACAATTGCCAGCTCGTCCGTCAGTTTGTAAACGGCGGCATCGTCGGAGGTCTCCACACCTACCAGCACGGCGGGGTCGGTCGGCACAAGTAGTTTCGACAAGACTCTCTCCAACACTTGGGGACGCAGTTTGCAGGCACACCCTAAGCCGTGAGTGTAGTGGGTCAATTTGATTTCGTCGATCTCGGTCATCGCCGGCGCTGGCTCGGCCAGCGCGCCCTCCGGCTGAAGTCGTCGCACAGCGGCGCTCACGACCTCGATGGCCTGGTCTATCTCCTCGGCGGTGGTCATCTTGCCGACGGAGAAGCGCACGGTGCCCATGGCATACTCCAGCGGCAACTGCATGGCCTCTAATACGGTCGAGACATCCACCTGGTCGGCGTGACAGGCCGCTCCTGCCGAAGCTGCCACCTGTTCGCCAATCTCCGAAAGAAGCGTGTTGGCCTCGACGGAACGAAAACTGACGCTGAGGGTGTTGGGCAGACGTTTGTCCTGGTTGCCATTCAGCTTGAGCAAGCCGGGGGAATCCAGTTCGCGGGTCAGGCCAGCCCACAGCCGGTCGCGCATGGAACGCGTATGGGTTATGTTGCGTTCCAAGTCTCGCCCGGCAATCTTGGCTGCCTGGCCCAGCCCGACGATTTCCAGCACGTTTTCGGTGCCGGCGCGGCGGTTGGCCTCATGGTCGGCGCCGTGGACGAACTTGGTTAGTTTTATACCCGAGCGGATGTAGAGCGCGCCGACTCCCTTGGGCGCGTAGAGTTTGTGTCCCGCTGCCGAGAGCAGATCTACTCCCAACTCGTCCACGCGCACGGGAATCTTGCCCAACGACTGGGCTGCGTCGGTGTGCATCAGCGCGCCGTGGCTGTGGGCTAGGGCCGCGATTTCGGCGATTTGCTGGATGGTGCCAACCTCGTTGTTGGCGTGCATGATGGTCACCAGAATAGTGTCGGGAGTGATAGCCCGCTCGACGTCGGTTGGGTCCACCATCCCGTACTCGTCCACTGGCAGCACGGTGAGGCGGTAGCCCTGGCTCTCCAGGTAACTACAAGGCTCCAACACGGCCGGGTGCTCGACGGCCGAGGTGATAATGTGGCTGCCGCGCTGACGATAAGCGAAAGCCACGCCCTTGATGGCGCTGTTGTTGGACTCACTGCCGCTGCCGGTGAAGACGATCTCGG
>JAYELX010000087.1:0-4930 GCA_034717875.1 Chloroflexota bacterium
TTGTCATTAAACGGCTTCCCATCTGTCATTGTATAAATATCTTCTGCTGGGTCAGCGAGAAAAGCAAAGGCCGGATTCTGAGATGCAGTCTGCAACCATTCCGTTTCATCAATTTCATCGTCAAGTGTTGATAAAACGATAACCTTTACGCGTTTAGGACCAGAAAATGGAAGAAAATCATCAAGTTTAAGTTGGCTATGCTCATCAACCGTTCCCATCATTTCAATGGCCGTCATCGGATTTCCCATATTTTTACCTCATCTATATTCTACAAATACTTATGTCTCTTCCTTAGTATAACCGATAAATTCTTCCAACTAACTCGTTTCACAAAAAGATTATTTCCGGCAAATTGCAATTTTGTCGAGTAGGAAGAAGATTTTCGCTTTGGCGACTTCTTCGGGCGTGATGGCGGGAATCCCATCTCGATTTGCAAGCGAGACGCGTCCGGTCAAAGCCACGCGGGCTGTTAGAATGAGCCGTTGGATAATGCGATCAAGCATGTTGTCCTAAATGGTCTGGTGGTCTAAATGGTCTAGATGGTCTAAGTGGTCTAGATGGTCTAAGTGGTCAGGGAAAAAGGTATCAGAGTGTCAGGACAGGGGAATTGCTACAGCGTAAGAGTGAACACAACATAAATGTAATTGTTCAGAGAGATGTATCACTAACATGACCTTTGACAACGGTGATCTAAACCGCATATTTAGAATTTAATATGTCACTATTCATTCGGCGGCATTCGTCAAAGAAAGCAAAAACTCGACCGTATGCACTCCCGCGTTGCCATCGGTATATGTACACTCACGAGCAACAAATTCATCCCTGGCCTGTTTGTCGATACCCGGGTGCTCCAAATAACGATTAAGCGCATCTCGTAAGCCAGCTTTGTCCACGGCCTCCTGTCCTGCGCCAGATTCACGAAAACGCAAATGTGTGGGCCAATTCCCAATTTTCGACAATGGCAGCGTAAACTTGCCCGGCCATCCCTCCGCCGAGTCAATGCACAAACTGACCACCGGCGTTCCATGAATGGAAGCCTCCACCACCATAGTTGAATACACCGTCACCATCACATCCGAATACGCCATCATGGACGATTTTTCGGGCATATCCTCTCCGGAATAATGTCCCATCTCGCCGCCCAATGCCACCGGCTCGACCACGTGCACGTGAGGCAGTTCCCGCGCCAGCGCTCGGATTCGCTCCCGCTCCTCGGCAAAGCGGGACACATTGGTGCTTTGCATGCCTTTGGCAAAATGAGTCGGGTGCAGGCGGATCAGCAACTGAGCCGGTTGTGCCAATTTATCAGCCGAAATTAACCCAGCCAGGGCTTCCACGTTTTGAATGTTGGGCGAAAATGTGACAAAGCTGCTGGCATACGAAATCAACTTTCGGTTTGGGTCGAGATTGTGCAGCCGAAAATATTCATCCCGCGGTATGAGCCATTTCTCGCTAAAATAGCCATCATAGGATGGAATCCCGTCCACGTTCACACGCTCAGGGGGCCAATCCGAACCCAGCACCAGCTCCTCTTTTTGAATTTCCGACCAGCAAGTGACCCAATCGACAGGCGCGCCGGGCAAACTATAACTGCTGGAATTATCCCAACCCATAATCACCGTGGCCGTCTTCACACCCCGATCGGCGGCCTCGCGCAGTAAATAGCGATCCAACCGCCAGCCGGGCGAAGCCGCGACGACCAAATCGGGCTGATATTTCTCGAACAAGTCGGCGTAAAGATGGGGAGAGAAGCGATTTTGCACCTGCACGACCACCCTGCGCAGCAAATGTGAGCGGCGCATCAGGCCCACAAAAACACGCATCAGCGGAAACAGCCACTTGCGCTTGCCCTCGGCCTCATCCTCGACCTGATTGACGTACCCCTTGACAGCATCCAAATTGATACGGTTAGAAGCACCCGCACGCCGCAAAAAATGCAGCCACCACTGTACCGAAGGCCGAACCAGCCGCTCATACTCACGCGCCTGCTCGAACCGCAACCCTTCGACACTCACGCCAGCTTGTGAAAATTGCTGCGTCATTTTCCCCCGCAATGCGTCATCCACCAACAAAACAACTTCGACCCCGGCATCCAACATCGCTGGCAATATCTCGCTCTGCAAAAAATAAACGACGGCCAGCCCGTGATCAGCGACGATAAACATTCGTTTGGTCATATTTATGCTTAACCCATAACTTATCAATATTTCGGAGCTATGGCCGGTGTCCTCACCGAGCCACCCCAAGTTAATAAGACAACACCTTAATCCTTATAAAGAATCTCAAATGTGAGATGATACAACCAACGGGCGATTTTCTGTACCGGCTTCGATTTCCAAATCCCGCCGCGTGGAGACTTAAACTTCCTTGTTGTGGATTCCGTTCCCCGAGGCTTAAACTCATCTCCCAGCGTGTTGCCAATATGCTGCACCCACCAATCGGGCGTAGTCAAGCGCAAATAGCCGCGCTCATTCAGGGCAATATCCAGCAAGCGAACTTCCCCCATGGGCCGCCTCGACGGGATGGGCAGCACCGACTGCAAAACCTTCTTTGAGGCCACAAACTGAAAATGAGCCGCCCCAACATAATACTGCTTCCCGGCATGAAAAACGCAGATGGTCTCATTAGCATTGTAATGGGCGCGGGCTTTTTCTTCTTCGGCGCCCAAGCTCTGAGAATGGCGCCAATAATCCTCCCAAGAGAGAAAACGCCCCCGCTCCAGGCCGACTTCGGGGTTTTTCTGCGCCCATTCAATCGTGCTGCTGGAAAACTCTTCCGGCGTCCACATTGGCATCCCCGTGACCATGCCTAGATTTGGAAACGTTTCGAATAATTCGAGCTGCGGCGCAAGCCAGCCGGGATAGTGATAAACATCACTGTCGGCATAAGCGACGTATTCCCCCGGTGCGGCCGCAAAGATAATGTTCCAGGCCCCAGCTTTGCCGACGTTTTTCTCGGAGAGCATCAAATACTGAATGCGACCCTGCTCCTGCGCCCCCGTGAGATAATTCCGCACTTGTTCGCAACTGCCGTTGTCGAAGACCATCAAATCGTAGGGGGTGTGCGTATTTTTCCAGATGCTGCCCAGGCAGGCTTTAAGCACATCCAAACTCTGAGCATAATATCCGCCCAGGGTGGGAATGTAGGTGACAATTGCCACAGTCACCCGTTCGGGTTGAGGAACGAAGTCTATGGATTTAGCGGGGTTTTGGCCTATGCGCATTTTTGGGTTGTCGGATGCAGAATCTTAGCAGGATATTATGCTGTTTTTAACGGTAAAGCTTTTTGAGATTCCAATTCACGCAAAAAAGAAGGACTACCTTCTTTGATAATTCTCTCTTGCGCTAACTTACAATATTCCTCATCAACTTCGATTCCAAGACCCTTTCGGCCTGTATTTCCAGCAGCAATAAGCGTGGTTCCGCTTCCTAGAAAAGGATCCAACACCGTATCCCCTACAAAACTAAACATTTTGATACAACGGTATGGTAGTTCAACTGGAAAAGGGGCCGGATGACCCACTCTTTTTTTGCTCTCTCCTGAAAAATTCCAAAGCCCGTTCGTCCATTCTAAAAACTCGTCTCGGGTAATATCAGATTCTTGAGAACCTGACCGCTTTTTCCAGCTATGTTTGTACATGACAATAATAAGCTCGACAGGAGCAATAACATACGGTGCGGACGCTCTCATCCATGACCCCCATGCGGTTCTTCGTGATATGTTCCCTTCGTTCCAAATAATTGTAGACTGATACGTAAGTCCGGCATTCTTAGCTACAGTGGTAAAATCCGCCCCCACACTTTGTAGTCCACCTTTATTTGTATCAAGAGGAACATTCAAACATATCCTACCATCATCTTTCAACCACTTATAGCAACGTGATAACCATTTGTGATTAAATTCCATGTATCTGCTATAAGGTGCATCATCCTCATAAGATCCATATGCTATATCCACATTGTACGGTGGTGAAGTAACAATGAGATCTATACTTCCCTCAGTAATCTCATCTATAGCAAGGACATTATCATGAAATATTTTTAATGTTTCTGTTTTCCAATACACAATTATTCCCCCACAACCTTACTTCTAGTAACTATCAAATCCGATTGAACGACATCAACCTTTGGTGCCTCTATAAACTCATTTCCTTTTAGAGTAGCAATTAGATCATCAATGTCTCCAGTTGTTGCTATGGCTACATTATCAAGGCCAATCACATCTCCATTTTCAATCTTTTTCTGAACACTCCTACCTTCATTTGCGTTGAGAGTGACCAAGTAACATTTTGCTCTTCTATGTACGTATTTGAGAGCTATTGATTCTAAATCAGCTTGTTTGTACCGCTCTCGCAAACTTGTTTTTGCACTTATTGCAATAGGACCAGACTTTTTAGTATAGAGCAAAAGATCATACCTAACATTTGGAACAAAAACGACTTCTGCTTGAAGATAAAAAGGCAGAAGATCTTCACGAATTAACAAAGTAGCCAAGATGTATTCAAAAACAAGACCATTAATATTGTTGCTTTGCTCTTCATGCCCATCATATTTATTCCAACAATAGTCAATATATCCAGATGGAGTTTGATAATTAATTTCAAAGATATCCGGAAAAATTTCCTCAAAAATCCTGGCAGATTTAGTATCATTGCTTTTCACAATTCCATATTTATATAGGTAATTCTTCATATATTTCTCCTATTTCTCCAAGCTTTTCTTCTTCTAAACAACATATACCATTATACTATTCCCAAATTAAAATAAGTAAATATCGTAACTGCTCAAAATGTTGGTGGTGTTGTCTAGCCCGCTTGAGCGGGCGGCCTTTTAGAATTTTGTGTGTTCGGGCAACAAATTGGCACGAATGCCCAATGGCACGCAAAGTTCTAGCCCGAAGGGGCTTCGTAGGCTTAGCACGGTGCGTTAAC
>JAYELX010000088.1:0-4898 GCA_034717875.1 Chloroflexota bacterium
TGGGTATCTACTCACAGTGGAGTGTTCAGACTGGCTCAAAAGTTGGCTGCCATTTTCAGCAGAGTCTTATCTCCGAGGGAAAAGCAGCTCCGCCTTCCCGCGATCACAGGTTGGGGCTACTCGAAGGATTTTCCGCGCCCGGCCCTGAAACCGTTCCGGGAGAGGTTCGAGTCAGCGAATCAGCGAATCAGCGAGTTAGCGAATCGGAGAGTCAGCGAGTCAGCGGATCAGCGAGTCGGCGATTCGACGAGTCAGCGAGTCGGCGAATCAACGGATCAGCGAGTCAGCGGATCAGCGAAGGGGCGGTTTGAGGAGGAGTTGACGGCATTGAATGGGGTTTTTGTCGCCTGTACGGAGGATGAGTTGGCTGGCAGGATTCTTTCGTTGTTGAAAGAACGCGGCGTTGATGAGATTATGTCCTGGGAAGCCGAGCAGCTGCCGGAGGGGTTGGCGGACTCTCTCTCGGAGGCAGGAATCCGCATCAGGTACGCGCCCCAGCCCTCAATTCGGGTAGGGCTCACCGCAGCATCGGGCGCAGCAGCCAGCACCGGGACGCTGATTTTGGCCTCGGGACCGGGACGTCCTCAGGCGGTATCCCTCTTTCCAAAAATTCATATCGCTGTTTTGTACAAAGATGATATTAAAGCAAATCTCCCGCAGGCTCTAAAACTGCAGGATGTTCAAACAGCGTCATCGGTGGCGTTGATCAGCGGGCCGTCGCGCACTGCCGATATCGAAATGGCGTTGACCATCGGCGTGCATGGCCCCGAGGAGGTGCATGTGTTTTGCTTAGGAACATAAGAGTATCACGTTGTCTCGCTGGAGCGTTGATAGCCAACATAAACGATCACACCGATGATGCCAGCCAACGAGAGGATGATCACGCCGACCAAGCAGAGATTCAAGTATAAATGATCTTCGAAGCCATCAAAGATGGATGTGGGCGTCGGTGTGAGTGTGTTTTCACCCCCCTGCATAATATTATTGGCAGGTGCGTTGGTGGGAACTTCGGTTGGCTCTGGTGTGTCGGGCGGCTCCGGCGTGGCGGTAGGTTCTTGGGTCGGTACGGGGGTATTAGTTGGGGGATTGCTGTCGGCTTTCGCATCGAGGGGGGAAAGCAGCAGGATGATCAATAATGCAATTATGCCGAGGCAGCGTGTCGCCATGGGGGTGGGGGATGGTGCGGTTTTCATGGTGTGTTCCTTTTTGCAAGCCATCGAATAAATTCGAGGCTGGTGTGCTTAATCCACCTGCGTGGATTAAGCACACCGATTATGCTATCTGGGGGGGTGAATAATTACATCGTGTGGCACGCCTTCGGCGCCCACGAAATATGGAGAGGTTATATCAGCAGTTGAAATTTATGTACTTGCTCAAAATATTGTTGGTTTGTACAAGAACAGTTCACTTATCCTCTAGTCCGAATAGACTTTGCAATATTAGCACGGTCGGTTTCGCGTAGCATCCTATCAGGGCACCGCCCTGCGGGCAGCGCAGAATCAACAATTGCTTCATAAAATCAACACTATTAGCAGTTAGCCAATCCCGCACGGGCGTTAACGCACCGTGCTAAGCCTACGAAGCCCGCTCAAGCGGGCTAGACAACACCACCAACATTTTGAGCAGTTACAAATTTATCATCTCGGTTCGATAATGTCCAGTATCGTCGGGGGTAAAATCGCACGCGGCGGCGACGGCGTCGATGTTAAGGGGGCCATAAATATGCGGGAACTCGTCCTCGTCCACCATTTCCCAGCGGATTTCGGCGGTTACTTTTTGGGAATCGATCCACAGCAGCAGCAAGTTGGGGATGTTGGCGTAAAAGCGATTGGCTACTGCCGCGGCCTGATCGGGGCGTGAGCAATGGATGAGGCCTTCGGTTTCCAGGGATGCGGCTTGGTAGAGGCCCTGTTTTTGGGCCTGCTGCCAATCGGTCCGGGGGCAAATGTGGACGATGTAATCAGTTGGTGTCATCGTGTTAATCCTTGCAAATTGTAAAGACAGATGGCCAGATATTCTTTGATCGCTTTGGTGGAATTGCCCAGGTTGCTGACGTCGGGAAGTAGATTGAAAAGCTGTGTTACCAGATTGGGCTGCCAGAGTTGCTCCCAACCCGCCTGGGTGACGGCATAATCAGTCGGCGCGGGGATGACGTCGAAGCTCTGGTATTCGAAAAGCCCCACCGCCCTGGGCATGTGAAGGGCCGAGGTAACCAGAACGATCCGGTCGATGCCGCGCTTGTCTAAATATGCGCGGCTGTT
The DNA here is from genome assembly GCA_034717875.1 of Chloroflexota bacterium. Taxonomy (GTDB): domain Bacteria; phylum Chloroflexota; class Anaerolineae; order Anaerolineales; family UBA11858; genus JAYELX01. The sequence continues at coordinate 2,262 of JAYELX010000088.1, forward strand.
GACGGCGTTCTCGTAAGTGTTGCGCGACTCCGATTCCTGCCAGATAGCCGCCTCAGGCACGCCCAGCATGACCAGCAGTTCGGCCATGTCCTGGCTGGTGGAGGTGGAGCGTTCGCTCAGCATAGCAATGTAGCCGCCCGAAACCAATATGTTAGGAGCCGCACCTTGATGATAAAGATGAGCGGCGTAAATAAGCCGGTCCCCGGCCGTGCCGATTTCGACGGTGCTGCGTGGGTACAGGGCCGGCTGGGTGCTGCCGCCCAGCACGACGATGACTTCGGCCTGAGGCAGCGGTTCGGGCGGTAGGTATTGCCACTCCAGCGAGCGCACCAGGCTGGTGGAGACCCAGGTGTTGCCGCCGATCCAAATGACGGCCAGGGCCAGGATGATGGCCGCCTTTTGCCAGCGGGGCTTTTTTCGCAGCCACAGGGCTAGGAGCAGCAGCAGCCAGATCAGGCCGAGGGGGTAGAGGAAGAGGGAGATGAATTTAGGGAGGAGGATGGGCATGGGGGGATGGTAGGTTGGTAGATTGGAAAACTAGGGAATTGGGGGATTTTCAGCAATTCCCGCTTTGTAGCTAGAAGCAGACTTCGGAAGTCTTTGAAAACGCATTTATTGGCGAAATAGGTCACTGGAGACTTCCGAAGTCTTGACATTTCCTCATATCGGGAATTACTGGGGGATTTGTAAATTGGGAAACGAGGCTTCAAGTGGTCTTTCCAAACTTCGTCTTTGTGGCTATAGCTGATAAAAACGGTTGGTGGGGTCATGGCTGGGCATTGGGAGGGTGTGTTCGAATATGACAACGAATCTGTGGATTGATCGAATTTTTGGGGTTCGAATTCGGTCAATCCTAAAATTCGTTGTTATATTTTTTACGGGCAAAGCGACAACGAATAATTGTAGTATTCCAATCCTATTGTATAGCAAGGGGGGCGGAAGTGCAAATACTGTTTGGCATGTGTGCGTGGTAAGTAATGGAACGCGGATTACGCGGATGGTGCGGATTTATGTGGTTTTTTTTGGGTCGCATTGGATATACGCTGCGCACGGATATCAAGCCACCAGTCAGTGGATGGATAACGGATTAGCGGACACCATGACCCAATGACCCGTCCTGAATATGATTGACCCAATCTACCATTCCCCAACCTACCAATTTCACAATCCCCCTCACCGATTCAACCCCCAAATCAGGCGCAGCCCCTCCAATGTTAGCCAGGGGGCGATTATGTCGATTGCGTCAGTCTCACGGGCGATGATTTCGGCCAGTCCACCAGTGGCGATGGTCTTCATTTTGGGGCCAAGTTCGGCGAGGAAGCGGGCCACCATGCCCTCGACCAAGCCGACGTAGCCAAAGATAAGGCCCGATTGCATGGCATGGGGAGTGTTGCGGCCAATCACGGACGGGGGGCGGGTCAGGTCAACGCGGGGGAGTTTTGCCGCCCGGGTGAAGAGTGCCTCCGCGGCGATGCCGATGCCGGGAGCGATTGCGCCGCCGAGGTAATCTCCCTCCTTCGAAATTGCGTCGAAGGTGGTGCCGGTGCCGAAATCGACCACGCAGGCCGGGCCGCCGTAGAGATGCTGCACCGCGGCGGCATCGACAATGCGGTCAGCGCCGACAGCGCGGGGAGTCTCGTAGCGAATGCGCACGCCAGTCTTGACGCCTGCGTCCACAATCAGCGGCTCGAGGCCGAGATATTCCTGGCAAGCCTGGGCTATTTTACTGGTCAGAGGCGGCACAACCGAGGCCAGGCAGATGCCGGTCAAAGCCTGCGGGGAACAGCATCCGTGATCGAGTAGACCGATAAACTGCAAGCCGTACTCATCGGGCATACGCTCGTGTACAGTCGAAATCCGCCAACGCGGGCCGAGCTTAGCGCCTTCGTAGAGACCTAGGGTTATATTTGTGTTTCCGATGTCAATTGTTAGCAGCATGGTATGTAGGAGTATGCAGGGTATACGGGTATACAAGGTATGCAGGGTATACAGGCAGCAGGTGGCAAGTGTGCAAGTGAGTCGGATTCATCCAACTTATGCTATCACGGTGTGTGCCGTTGGCAAGCCCGCAATTCATGATGGCGCGTAAAATCTATCCTCGTCCCATTTTTGTGGATTTTCGCGAATGTATTTTTGGATACGTTCGTGTTCGCCCGCGTCGCGGACGATGTGATCGTGATAACGTGGCTGCCATTTAAATGGGATCGCATGCTTACGGGCAAATTTAGTCACGCCGATTTTGTACCCGCGCACGATAGAGGCCAGGTTTTTCGATTGCGGGCCAAATTTGTTTGGTCCATCACCCCCTCCGCCATCGGGTTTATCAATGATAATAATCCCGTGGACATGGTTGGGCATGATCACAAATTCGTCCAAGACCACAAATGGGAAATGGTCGGGGATTGCATTCCAACAATCCGTCGCCGATTGCCCTAACGGGGTCAGAATCATTTCTCCGTTGACGACCTGTCCAAAATCGCGGCTGCGATCTGCGATGCAGATGGTAACGAAATACGCGGCGTTGCTGCCATAATCCCAAGTTGCCAAACGTGCGCTGGAAATGCGGTATTTGCCTTTGAATTTTTCCATAACGGTTGTCCTATTGTGTGTCTACAACCATACCGTTGTTTTATTGTC
>JAYELX010000089.1:0-4893 GCA_034717875.1 Chloroflexota bacterium
GTACCGTGAATGGCCTCAAACATGGCATAGCGTTTACCAATGTTGGCACTTCCGGCAGTTCCAACACCCCCTTGAATTTGGGCCGCTTCATCGGTTAAAATATCACCATAAAGATTGGGCATTACTATGACCTTAAATTGACTCTGTCTCTGTGGGTCTATCAGTTTAGCAGTCATGATGTCAATAAACCACTCGTCCCATTTTACTTCGGGATAATCTTTGGCTACTTTCTCGGCAATATCTAAAAATTTACCATCAGTTGTCTTGACAACGTTAGCTTTGGTAACCACGGTCACTTTGTTTATCCCATTCTTTTTAGCATAATCAAATGCCAGCTGGATTATTCTCTCAGCGCCTTGTTTCGTTATTACCTTAAAGTCAACGGTGAGGTCATCATTCACCTCGATGCCTTGGCTTCCAAGAACGTATGCTCCTTCGGTGTTTTCCCTAAAAAACATCCAGTCAATATCCTTTTCGGGAACTTTTACTGGTCTAACGTTGGCAAACAAATCGAGTTCTTTTCTCATAGCGACGTTGGCGCTCTCGATGTTCGGCCAGGGGTCTCCTTTCTTGGGGGTAGTGGTTGGTCCTTTCAAGATAATATGACATTTTTTAATCTCTTCCAGCACATCAACGGGGATGGCTTTATTTAACTTGGCTCTGTTTTCAATAGTTAATCCCTCTATTACTTTAAATTTAATTTTACCACTCCCGACTTCATCTTTTAAGAGAAATTCCAAAATGCTCTGGGCATGTTTACAGATGTAGGGGCCTATTCCATCACCACCGACCACCCCGATTATAATTGGTTTAATTTGGCTGTAATCTATCCAGTTCTCGGCAGATTTCATTCTTTCCACACGCTCCAGTTGCTCTTCCACAATCTTTCCAAAATGTTCCCTGCTCTGTTCAATTATATTATCCATCATGCTTTTTTAATTTCCTTCTTTTTAGTTTTCACAACTTCTGGTTTGTCTGGCATCATATAAGCAATATCATCCCAGGGATGCCGGTACATGCGAGTATGTAGCCTCTTTTGGTCCATTACGTGACCCATTATTCCGATGCTTCTCCCTAAGAGGAAGAATGCATTAAGCACCTCGAGGTCGACAAAATCAGTTGCCTCCTCTCTTGAATAGCCGAGGCTCCTGAACATGTCACAGCAGAGGATGCCAACGCATCCATCGACATTAAGAATGAGATTGTTTCGCTTTGAGGTCGTGATTTTCTCAACTTCTAACGCGTAATCAAGATATTCCGTCATTGGGAAGTTCTTCTTTGCATACTCTTTTAAGAGCGTAACGCGCTGATCCGGATTCGTCACGGATTTTATCCTGTGGCCAATACCCTGGATGTTTACGTTCTTCTTCTTCATGTCTTTTACCATAAATGCGGGGTCGTGGCCTGCATTCTTGTAAGACGTGAAGTGCTTTGCCGCGCCGTTTACGGCTCCCCCAAATCTCGGGCCAATCGTAAGAATTCCGCTGGCAACAGCTGACACGATATCTTTTCCTGCACGCGCGGCAACAATTGCATTGTGGGCACCCGATACGGCCGGACCGTGGTCTGCCGTAAGCAGAACGACCATTTCGATGAACTTTGCCGCCCATGCCGGGAGTTTCTTCTTGAGCCACAGAAGGCCGATTACTCCACCAAGGCCGTAATCCTCCTTGAAGATATCGGTTATCTTGACTCCGCAATAGCGAAGCTCATCCCCTTTGTCGCTGGATATCGTGCTGATGAATTCTGTCGGGCGCCTTATTATTCCGTCGCGCATTGCAACCTTGTAATCGATTGGTATTCGTGGAGGCTCAACGTCAGGCATTGGCTTTATCTTTTTTGATTTTACCAGTTTGTCAAAAGTCCTCTTGATATATTTGTCAAAATCTTCAAAACTATGGGGAACAACTGCTCCCGCCTCGCGAAGGGCTTTGTTTTTTGCGTCTGAATTTTCCCTGTCCGCCCCCGCGCGGGCGCCTGCGTGGCCGAACTGAACTTCAGCTGAAAACATCTTTGAGCAGGTTCCAATACACCAGGCAACAAGTGGTTTTTTGATTTTCTTTTTCTTGAGCGCATCTACGATGGCATATTCATCGGCTCCGCCGACCTCTCCTAAAAGAACCATCATCTTTACTTCAGGATTCTTTTCATAGCGTTTGATGTGCTCGATGAACGTTGACCCGGGGTACCTGTCTCCGCCAATAGCTACCCCCTCATAAACTCCGTCGGAATTTCTGGCGATTATGTTATTCAGCTCGTTAGACATTCCGCCGGATTTTGAAACATAGGCCACGCTTCCCGGCCTGTGAAGGCGGGACGCTATGATGTTGTCAAGCATTCCGGCCGTGTTTCCGATTTTAAATGCCCCACCAGCGATTCCTCCGACTGTTGCCGGGCCGATTATCCATTTGTTCCTGTCTTTTGCGATCTTTGCGAGGTGCCGCGCTCGGCGCTCAGGAATTCCCTCAGCAATTACGGCAACTGTCCTTATTGTTTTACTTTCAAGGGCTTCTCTTGTCGTTTCATAGGCAGACCTAAAAGAGGCAAAGTTAACCATAACGTCTGCTTCAGGAAACGCTTTTGTTGCCTCAATTAGGGTTTTAACCATTGGAAGAAGAATCTCTTTAGTTCCCCAAAAGCACTTGTGCATTCCCGAGCGCGTTGGATTTACGATTATTGAAACTGAGGGCTCCTCTTTTTTGCAGACATAGTCAAAGTCAAGCATTCTTTGAATGGCATTCTGCTGGTAGCCAAAAACTATTGCCTTTGTGTTCTTGTCAAATAAGACATAATCTGGTCGTTCCCCCCCCTTTGGGGTCCGTGTGGCCTTCGGGGACCTTGCGGGACTCATTTTCTACCCCCCTTGGCTAGTGCCATTGGAACGATTCTTGTCATATGTGTCTCCGGTCCATAGACCTCAATGGGAATACCTAATTCTTCCCCTACCTTTCTCATTTGCTTCAGGCCTTCCTGGTAATTGGGACCACCGCGGCGCACGAATATTTTTACCTTGTTGGCGATGAGTTTTTTTCGGTATTCCCGCAGAGCCATGATTATCCCCCTAAAGGTTTTGGCGACATCGGTAAAGTTGGCGATGCCTCCTCCTACCAAGAGATACTTCGGTCGCCCTTTTGGGTCTTTCTCTCTAGTCATTAAATCGAGTATCGTCTTAGCATACTCATAGGTTAGGTCGGTATCGGGATTTCCGCTGTATTCGCCGTAATTGGCCAATTCATCGCGAAAACCGAGGTCGACTATGGTGTCAGTATAAACGACGCTGGCGCCGCCTCCCGCCACCATGCTCCAGACGCGTCCCTGGGGATTAAGAATGGTCAGCTTCAGAGAAGCGCCGCTCTTCTCGTCCAGGGATTTAACATAGAGCTCCTCCTTTGACTTCTTCCGGCCGAACGGAGCCGGGAAGTCCAGAGCCCCCCATTTTCCGGCATTCTCAAAAGCCGAGGTGTCGTCGATTCTGGCCACCAGGTCCAGAGGAACTATCTTCTTGTTATCGATAATCACAAACGGATTTATCTCAAGATAAGCATAACCAAGATCAGAATAGAATCTGAACAGCCCGCGTATAAAATCTGCGATGATCTTTTTGTGTTTTTTCGACGTGTCTTTGGGGAGTTTTGCTTCAACATTTACTTTTCCTACATCTTGCCCAACATCAACGTGAATCTCTGCGACAGTTTTCCAGACAGATTCGATGTCAACACCGCCGTGGTTAGAGAAGTAAATCGTGTCGCCCTCGCGGTTTCCTTTTATCGCGATGTAATATTCTCTCTTGTGCGGAGTGAACGGCTCTATTATAAAATGGGTTAGGTTTCCTGTGACCTTTCCTACTTTAGTTTCCTTGTTCCTGCGCTCTTTTACCCACTTCTTAGCTTCAGGAAATGTCTTGTTTAAGGCAATTAAACCGTGCTTGCCCCGTTTCCCAAAGAGCTGGTCGGGTTTTACCACGAGCTTTTCCTTCTTGAGCCACTTTTTTTCTTTTACCAGCTTATCAAGGTCTGTCTCTGGTGCGACCAGCGCCGCCTTGCCCTCGAAGGTAAAATCCTTACCAACATAGTCTTTCCAGTATCGTGCCAGCATTTGCTTGGCGTCATATTCCCTAATTCCGCGTTGTGCCATTTATTTTCCTCCCCCCTTTGAGAACCTCGCGGTTTTCATGTAGGCAAGAGTGCCTCCTGCCATAAGGACTTCTTTCTGTCTATTTGAAAACGAATAATTAACCTCAAATTCGATTCCGTTCGTCTTGTTCTTGACGATAAGAGGTGCTCCCTCAGAAATTACTTTCTTTAAATAGGGTATCTCAAGCTCGTCACCTTGGGAAAGTCCGTCATAATTTGTTTCAGATTTGAAAGTCAAAGGAACTATCCCAAAGTTTATGAGGTTTGCCATGTGGATTCTCTCAATTGACTTTGCAATCACTGCTTTTACGCCAAGATACATTGGACAGAGCGCTGCGTGTTCGCGGGATGAACCTTGTCCATAACTCAAACCGGCCACGATGATATTGTGTTTTCCGGCATCACGTATTTTGCCTGCTCGCTTAGGAAACGTTGCATCAACAATCTCAAAGACAAATTCCGAGTATTTTGGGACGTTAGAACGGTACTTCATCTTGCTTCCGGCTGGGATGATATGATCAGTGGTAATCTTGTCCCCCACCTTAATGGTTACCTCTCCTTCAATCTTATTGGGCATAGGTTCGCTCTCGGGGGGATTTCCAATATTCGGGCCACGGTATATCTCTTCCGGACCTTCCTGTGGGGGAAAGATGAACATACGGTCATCTATCTGGAACGTTTCCGGCATTTTAACATTAGGATACTTCATTCCCTTTCCTTCAAGTTCCCGGGGGTCGGTCATCTTCCCGGTGATGACGGC
>JAYELX010000090.1:0-4881 GCA_034717875.1 Chloroflexota bacterium
CGCTCCAACTGCTCTTCCAAATTAGCCTTGGACTCAGCAAAGCGAGAAGCCTGCAAAGCCTGGTTTTGTTCAGCAAAGACATCGATGATTGTGTTAGCAACCAAAGCAGCTTGTTCTGTATCGGTATCTTCGACACTCAACTCAATCAACTGGGTGTCTCGCACCAATTGGACCTCGATAGCCTCTTTGAACGATTCCCGATCTTCGATTTCTAAATCCAAATCAAGACGTTGAATGACTTCGTCAATGACGGGACGCTTAGTCAGCATTTCTGAATATGTGCGCGCCAGGCGTTCGCTGGTCAAGAGAGCGGTGTAGTCGCTGGTCTGGGCGCCGGGGGCTTCGTTGATCAGCAGCGTGGTTTTGGCCTGATAGACCGGCTCCATTAAGTTGCTGGTCACAAAGGCGGCTATTCCAGCCAGCAGGGTAGCTAAAATAATCAGCCAGGCCCACTGCCACAGAAGGGCGATGTATTGGCGTAAATCGGCTTGTAGAGTTTGATCGGGGTTATATTGTGTTTCCATAACGTTCGTTCCCTTTACGATAAACAGTGTAACTTGGGTATTGTATCATGTTGGTAGGTTGGTAGATTGGGGGTATTGGGATTTTGGTTGTATTGGTGTTTCTGTTTGCTGGTAAGGAAGTAATGGAGGAGCAGCAATTCCCGCTTTGTAGCTAGAAGCAGACTTCGGAAGTCTTTGAAAACGCATTTATTGGCGAAATAGGTCACTGAAGACTTCCGAAGTCTTGACATTTCCTCATATCGGGAATTACTGATGGAGGAGTAGTTACGCTTTTCGCTTTGACCACCACATCATGCCTATCTGCAACAAGAATAATAGCCCCAAGATAGCCCACAGGAGTTGCTCCCACCAAACGTCCGTGGTGAGCGCAAGCCCGGTGCAGAATAATGCTCCGGCGAAGTTGAGTGGCCGTTGCCAACCTGGACGATTCAGCAATTCGCGCCGCTTGATGCCCAGCGATCGGGCTTGCCAACGGGCGTAGCTGAGTGTAGCCAATGCTAGTGCCAGAGCGAATATCCAAAGGGCGTTTGCGAATAAATTGTACCAGTTGATCATGGGTAGAAGTTACAAGCGGCAAGTGACAAGTGGCAGGTGGCAGGTGCGAGGTGTGTGGGAGACGAGATAGGAGTTAGGAGAGGCGGATTAGGAACCGAAGCTAATAGTAGCAAACGTCGGTCAAGTAAATTTGGAGCAAGCTTTGCGTGCCGTTGGCAAGCGGAGAATTTGTATCGAGACCAGTAAGCGGGTTTTGGTGATTAAGGCCACTCTATCTTGATACTCCTACGGAACTCGATCAGCGCTGGTGGTATTGAGTCAAGGCCGCTTAGTTTCGATACGAGCGACGAGAAGCGTGTCGCTCTACTCAACCGGCGCTATTTTTCGGCTCAACCGACGCTACTCTCGAATTTGGAAATGGGAAAGTTATTTAATCACCGTTACGTAGTATGCCAGCGCATCCACGTACACAGCTTGCTGATTGGGGAAAATAGGCGTAGCTACCGAAACACAGCTCACCTTCGAGCGCATTGAAAAAGAGATTGCTACTTCAATATTCGTACTAGCCCAGCCTGTTTGAAGTGGTGATCTGTAGTCAACGCATCTCGGATGCTAAATTGCTTCATGACGATAAATGATGTCGCATCTACAAGAGACCAGGCCTTATCAGCCCTGCTTTTGAGTAACCCCCAAGCTTCTGCGTCTATGGCTTCATTGACATGCACGAGTTTCACATACGAAGCAGTTTTTACCGCATCAACATACTGAAATAGTTTTGAACGTGGCACCCGTAAAGGGCTGTTTAACAAGGTCACCAACTCAATCAACACGTAGTTGGTGGTTATCAGCTTCACACCTCGTTGGCGCGCCCGGCTGAACCACTCTTTTGTTTCTAAATGATAGGCTTCTGTCTCAACGAACAAACAAGCCCAACCAGCAGTATCTACAAAAACGCTATCCGGCACGATTTATTTCCTCATAGACCGCCGCCCCTAAATATTCGTCATGACGTTTTGCTAGATCACCGGCACTGAACGAAAGCGTACCCACCAGTGGCATTATTGGATCAGATTCTGATAGAGGTAATGGGCTAATCTGCACCGCCAACCATTCAACCACGAACTCTTCGATTGTTTTCTTTTGGTGCATGGCTTGCGCTTCAAGCTTATGTTCCAATTCATTTGCCAATTCTATCGTTATGGTTTTTGTCATTTCAAGCTCCGAATCAAAGTTGCTTCTTTTCTAATATCAACAGTACCTTTATGATAAACGCATTGTAGCCTTACGTCAAATTAACGGGATCACGGGGTTGGGTATCGCGGGTAAGCTGCTGGGTCTCGATACTTTGCTCCACTGGCGTTTCGCAACACTCGACCGGCGCTGGTGGTATATAACGGATGCTGGCTGAGTGCTGCGGAGCGGGGTTTGCAGAGCAGTGTATCGAAACCAAGGGAGCGGGTTGCAGCAAGGAATATAATTGGGTCAGGCCGCTTGATCTCGATACATCCTTCCGCTATCGCTTCAGGACACTCGATCGGCGCTGATTTTCTCGACCGGCGCTGGTGGGGTTGAGCGGCGCTGATAGCGATGAAATCTATGTTATAATCATTTCAGAAAGGAGTAAATAAGTGCGCCATGCTGAAACCGCTATCGGTGCGTCAGGAACTTCTGAGAAGAAATGTGACCGTCTTTACACCTCAAGAGTTCCAACGCATATTCCACACAACTCACTTCCAAACCAAATACTTCTTAGAGAAATATGCTCACGAGGGCCTTTTCTGGCGATTGAAGAAGGGTTTTTACACACTGAAAACCGACCCACCTATGGAGGAAGAGATTGCCAACCTGCTCTACCAGCCATCTTATCTCTCCTTCGAGTATGCCCTCGCATGGTACAACATCTTGCCAGAAATGCCTTATGGGATCACTTCGGCCACCACCAAGCCAACGCGCACTTTCGAGGTTGGGGAGAAGTCTTTTTCCTACTTCACGATCAAGCGACAGGCCTATACAGGATATCTCCCCGTCAAGAGGGCCGGGCGAACCATCCTGCTGGCAGAAGCGGAAAAGGCGTTGGTGGATTACCTATACTTTGTCGCTCTCGGTAAGAAACCCCAAAATGATCGTCTGTATCTTACCAACCTGAATAAGCAAAAAATCTTCCGCTATGCCAAATTATATCGAAGGCCAGGTTTGGAAAAAATCCTTGAGGAGGTACTATGATTGCCGATCAAACCCTCCAGTCATTGGCTGCGAAACGGCAGACCACCGAACTCAACCTGCGCCGCGAGTATTTCCAACATCGCTTCTTGACGTATTTCTACCAACAACCCGGAATAGATAATATCTTTTTTAAAGGGGGGACAGCATTACGAATCATCTACAATAGCCCACGGTTTTCAGAGGATCTGGACTTCAGTTCCCTTACTCGGGACATCTCTGTCATTGAAGAAGCCATTCTGGGTACACTGATAGCCATCAGCCGGGAGAATATCAAAGTTGATCTGGCAGAAGCTACACAGACTTCCGGCGGCTATCTAGCCATCGTCACTTTCCAGACCGATCATGAGTCTATAGCTGTTCAATTAGAGATCTCCCTGCGAGAAGGTAAAAAACGAGGCGAAGCGATAACGATCACATCAGATCTTACTCCGGCCTATATGATCATAGCGCTGGAGAGAGAGCAATTGGTTGACGAAAAAATCCAGGCATTGCTTACTAGAAAGAAAGCGCGTGATTTCTACGATCTCTACTTCATTTTGCGTGCGAACTTGCTCCCCCCCGAGCGAAGAGACATCCTTTCCAAAATATTGGAGGTTTTGACAGAATCAAGTATTGATTTCGAAAAGGAGCTGAAGGAATTCCTACCCAGGAGTCACTGGGCTATAATACGCGACTTTTCTCGTTCTCTGGCAAGAGAGATCAAGCGATTCTTGTGATATCTGCCGCACAATTCTCTGGTGGCTGCTAATAGTAGCGGACGCCGGTTGATGTGCCGATGGAACTGGCCTGAGCGAAACTTAGCGAGCGGGGTGTCGCGATTGAGCCGCTGGGTCTCGATACTTTGCTTCACGGCGTTTCGCAACACTCGACCGGCGCTGGTGGTATATAGCGGACGCTGGTTGAGTGCTGCGGAGCGTTTTGTGCGGAGCAGTGTATCGAAACCAAGGGAGCGGGTTTTCGCGGAGTAAGCCGCTAGGTCTCGATACATTTTCGCCAAACTACAGGCGAGCGCTTTGCGTGCCTTCGGCAACACTCGACCGGCGCTATATTGCTGGGTTTCGTTATGCCGCTGGGTTTCGATACGGGCGACGAAAAGCGTGTCGCTCTACTCAACCGGCGATAGAGGGTTCGACCGGCGCTGATAGGCTCAAGCGGCGAAAATGATTCAATTGACAACAATAATTACTCAGGTCTGATTATTTCTTTAATAAAGTTTAGAAATCCCCGCAAGGCATCAGATGGTACGTCACTAATATAACTTTCAACCACATTCATTTCATCGCCATCGTGAAAGTGCCGAGGAAATGTAGAGGTAAATTGCCAACGCTTATGAGGTGCATTATCGTGTCGGTAGATCTTTCCATCAATTGCACGCCGTTCCCAATGATAACTGTAGCGGTTGGTGAGCTTCAAAGAGTACCATACATCTACAAAGCTGCTATCTACTAGGATGATACGTAGTGCGTTGACATCAGTGGCAATAGCTTCTTCCACGATTTCAGCGAACTCAATTTCGGCTATTTCTTTTAGTTTTCGGGATGGTTCACAATTAAGTTCACACTTTAACAAACGAATAACCTTGTCAGGAACCACCTGATGGGGAACAATTAGCTGTTACAGCAACCCATTAATTCCCCAA
>JAYELX010000091.1:0-4880 GCA_034717875.1 Chloroflexota bacterium
TGCTACGTTCGTAAGAACACGCCCGCACGGTGATGCCCTTATAGGGTGCTACGCGAAACCGACCATGCTAATATTACGAAGTCCATTCAGACTAGAGGTCAAGCGAACTGTTTTTTATAAACCAACAGGCTCTTGAGCAATTACCTTAAATTATAGGCCATATATCCAGAGATACAAGCCGAAGTGATTTTTACTTGTGAAAGTTGCCGCGCCCAGATGGTACAATAACAGCGATGAATAAATTGAGCAAACGCCTTCCTTTGTTATTTCTTGTAGCTCGTTTGGTTTTGTTTCTTTCCCTGCCTCTAGAGGGCATTCGAGGCTACGGCGACTACTGGAATTTCTATCATCTCGCCGAACTGGGTTGGCCGTTTTTAGATTTTTGGGTCGAATTCCCGCCGCTTTTCCCTTTTCTCTCCTCTTTGTTGTTTCAACTTGTGGGTGGGCGACAGCATGCTTATGAATACACGCTTGCCTTGACGCTATCACTTTTCCAGGCCGGAAACATTTATCTGTTTATGCGGCTGGCAGAGCATTTATACGCGCGAGAAGTTGCCCGACGGCGGGGCTGGATCTATGCGGCCTTGTTGGTGGGGCTTTTCTACGGCTGGGGATATTTTGACCCTATTGCGGTGTTTGCCACCCTGTTGGGGCTAAATCTACTCCTGCAGGAACATGATGCCCTGGCCGGTTTCACCCTCGCCTTCGGAGCGTTGGTAAAGTGGTTCCCGATTTTGGGCCTGGTGGTCGTTTGGCGTCAACGTCCGCCCAAAAAGGCAATCCAAATTAGCGCGCTTGTTGTCGGCCTCATCGTTGCTGTCTATGGGACATTGGCCTTTCTATCGCCAGAGATGACCTTAGCATCACTTCGTTCTCAGGTGGGCAGGGGTTCATGGGAGACAGTTTGGGCTTTGTTGGACCGCAACATTGGCACCGGAAATTTCGGCCCCGCCGTCGACCATCTTGATGCGGCCACGGCCAGCCTCTCAACCAGCAATCCGCCGCGAATCTCCCCCTGGTTGACCCTGATCCCTTTTGCCGCCCTGGGAGCTTGGCTGTACCTGCGCGCTCGACTTTGTGGCCATAGATCTGAAGTTGCTCAAAATCAAGTTCATCCATGCTCAAATCAGTCTTCGGAAGCATACTTAAGTCGCTCAAGCCGGTCTCCTGACCGTGCGTGGGTAACTCGGTCGGACAACCCAAAGGGCATGCTGCGCGAAGACCGGTCACAGCAGCATGCAATTTCTAAACTCTTTTTTAAGCAATTACATCGATCTGATATGGCCTTTTTGGGAGTGGGGTTGAGTATCTTTTTTTTGTGGTCTCCGGGTTGGAGCCCCCAATGGGTGTTATACTTGTTGCCGTTGATGCTGCTAGTCTTGCCGGAGCGAGAGTCCGCCCTCATGGCCCTGGTTTGGGTATTGATTAGCTTACTTGAGTGGCCCATTTTACTCTCGCGAGGATATTTCAGTGCGCTTTGGGTGCTTATCCCGGTGCGGACATTGCTTCTAATGCTCCTGGCGTTTGAGTTCTGGCGAGTGGCTAATCGCATATCGACAGATAGTTAGTACAGCACAGAGGCAGTTCTTTTGCAATTCTGTCAGTGATTGTGCTAAGCTCGATTTCTTTGCGTGTCCGTGGCAAGCGGATAGTTGCCGCAGTTTGCATATTTATCCGCTATTCATCTGCTTGCCAACGGCATGCAAAGCTCGGCCTGTGCGTTTAGCCCGGTAGGGCTTCGCAAAATTAGCACGGTGGTTTCCCCAACGGGGATGCAAAGCAACCGCCGTGCGGAGGTCAAACAGTTCACCGCCGTGCGGGGGCAAACAATTTCCGCAACCCGTCCCTGGGTGCGGAAATCGGCCTAGAGACGGCGACGAGAGCACTTATGCAAGAAGTCTAATGAATCATGCGGTTAATTTCAAGGAAAGCATTGTGATGCGATACCGTGAACCTTTGATTCTCGCCCTTTTGATTTTAATTTCAGTGGCTGCCTTGGTCGGTTTAACCTGGATGAACTACCGTTTTTCTGTTCAGAACCCCGGCGGCAATGATTTCTTGGCCCGCTGGATGGGGGCGCGTAAATGGGTGATGGAGGGAATCAGCCCTTATGATCAGAGCGTTAGTCTGGCAACCCAGAAAGCGATCTACGGCCATCCTGCTGATCCCGAGAAAGGGGAGGACCTTAGCCACTTTATCTACCCCATGACATCAATGGCGTTTTTTGCTCCCTTTGGCTTGCTGGAATATCTCCCCGCCCGCGCTTTGTGGATGACGCTCTTGGAGCTCAGCATGGCGGCATTAACCATCGTCAGCATGCGTTTGGTGCGCTGGCAGCCCAATCCTGTTTGGACCGTCTTTTTGATCTTATTTAGCTTACTGTGGTATCACGGTGTCCGCACAGTGATAATTGGTCAATTCGCAGCCATTGAAGCTTTGCTCATCACCATCGCGCTATTTTTGATCATGAGCGATAATGATGTTGGCGCAGGGATTTTGCTGGCATTGTTGACATCGAAGCCTCAAATGGCATTTTTGATCATCCCTTTTGTATTGATCTGGGCATATTCTTGGCGGCGTTTCGCCCTTATTTGGAGCTTTATCGCCAGCCTGTTGGGGCTTTTTGCGCTATCCCTCATTTTTATCCCCACCTGGCCCTTGCAAATGATCTGGCAGCTCATGGAATATCCCAGCTATACTTCTCGGATTGGCTCGCTTACCTCTACCATCGCTGCTTTTGTTCCAGGTTTGCGCACAAAACTAAACATTGGCCTGCAGATAATATTTTGGGGCTATTTGATTGTCGAATGGGTTTTAGCCTGGAAAAAAGATTCGCGCTGGTTCCTGTGGACAGCAATGATGACTCTAGTAATCACCAATTTCGTGGCCTTGCGTACCGCCACGACAAATTATGTGATGCTCTTGCCGGTGCTTTTGCTGATCTTCAAGATTTGGAGACAGCGTTGGGGCCGTGTTGGCAATTGGGTGGTTGGATTTATGCTGGCATTTTTATTCGTCGGTTTATGGCTGCTCTTTTCGAACACGGTGCAAGTGAATCTGGAGCAGCCCGCTATGTACCTTCCTTTACCTCTGATTTGTTTATTTGGGCTATGGTGGGTGCGTTGGTGGCTCATGCACCCCGTCCATTTGCCAAAAAATGAGAATTTGGTGTAAGGTGACACAATTCTTTTCTTGTTCTAAAAACCGGCGAATTCTTTTTTGGGGAATTTTACTTCTTGCCCTGGTGTTGCGGCTGGCAGCGATTGGAGCGCGCCCCCTCTGGTACGATGAAGCTTTTGCTATCCTTTTTGCCCAAGAAGGGCTCGCCGATATGCTCACAGGAACATTAACCCCTGCTAATGGTTCCGCTGCCGATGTTCACCCCCTGGCTTATTACACCTGCTTGCATGCCTGGATGATGTTTTTTGGCCAATCTCCCTGGGCTGTGCGCTCTTTCTCTGTCTTGTTGGGAATGGGGGTTTTGTTGATTGTGTATGTATGGGTGCGAGATTTTTATGATCCCCGGCTGGCTGCATTGGCGCTGCTTCTTGTGGCAATTTCCCCCTTTCAGATTCATTATGCCCAGGAAGTGCGTATGTACGCAATGATGACGTTTTTTTTGATGGGCGCGACATATTCTCTTTGGAAGGGGATGATGTCTCAGTTGTGGAGCTGGTGGTTGCTTTTTGCGACATTTTCTGCCCTGGCGCAATATACGCATAACCTGGCCGGATTTTACTTGCTCCCTTTAGCGTTGATCCCGTTGTTGAAGCGGGAGTGGCGTTCCCTGCGGGCTGTGATTGTGAGCGGCCTCGCCGCTGTGATTCTTTATGCCCCCTGGTTGTTGCGCCTGCCGGCTCAATTCGATAAAGTCCGCACTTCGTATTGGGTGGCGACTCCCTCCCCGGCCCGACTGCTGACTACTTTGTTGAGTTTCGTCACCAATTTGCCTCTGCCCGATGCCTGGCTGCCCGCGGCATTATTTGCAACTTTGTTTCTCGTCGTTCTTGGGTTTTGGCAAACGTTCCGGGCCTGGCAATCCAGCCGCAAAGGAGTCGGTTTCTCTCTCTGGCTGGTTTATCTGGCCTTTGTGCCGCCATTGTTTTTGTATTTCTTCTCGCTGTGGCAGCCAGTCTACATCGAGCGGGCTTTACTTCCCTCGGGGGTGATTTTCCTGCTGTGGCTGGCCTGGGTGCTGAGCCGAAGTGGTTTGCCCCGCTGGATGAGCGGCTTTGCCGCGGCAATTTTACTGATCGGCATGGGCATGGGAATCTATCAACATATCACCTATCGCGGCTTTCCGTATGGCTCTTATCAGGCCCTGGACTCCCATCTGGCCCAAGAAATCTCCCCGGGTGATCGGATTGTGCATTCCAACAAACTGACCATGCTCCCTGCCGTCTATTATGATCGCGATTTGCCCCAAAGCTATATTGCGGATTCCCCCGGCAGCGGGTCGGACACTCTGGCTTTACCCACCCAGCAAATCTTGGGTTTGATCGCTGAACCCGATATCGAAGCCGCTGTGGGGGAGGCCTCGCGAGTTTGGCTGCTGATTTTTATCCAGGCCATCGAAGAGTATCAAGTTCAGGGTTATGACCATCCTCACATCGCCTGGCTGGAAGAAAACTTCGTCTTCGAGCGAGTTGATGCTTGGGACGATATCCAACTTTATGTCTATGTCCGCGAGTAACCCAAACGCTGCCCGCCGAAGTAGGGTTGGATTAGTTGCTTGCTTAAAGTTGCATACAATCACCAAAAAATAATGATTCTCGAAATTAATGATCCCTGATGGATGAAAGTTATTGATGAAATACAAAAAGAGCGTTTTTTTCTCGATCATTAGCCTGTTTTGGCTGGTTACTGTAGTTATACTTTAT
>JAYELX010000092.1:0-4868 GCA_034717875.1 Chloroflexota bacterium
CATCATTGGGGGCGTAAAAGGCGCATACCGCCGTTTTGAGTTAGATTACTGGGGGCTTTCCTATCCTGAAGCGGCTGATTATTTGAATCGCGTCGCGCCCCCCGATTCAAAAGTCTGGGTTGCGGGACCTGCCCATCTCCTGCCCTTGCGCAAGGATTTGACCTCATTCTCTGATTATGATAAAGAAATTCAAGCGCAAGATTATGATTACGTCGTTGCCACGACACGTAATAATTATGATTTACTAACTTACCCCCACGCTGAAGTAATCCACGAAATAAAAAGGGATGGGGCCGTATTGACTGTAATCAAAGGCCCAACTCACCCTTGAAAAGTAGTATGATTAAAGTAACTGTTCACATCCCCTTATCGCGCCTGAGGTGACAGTCACTTATTTGATCCGTTTTAGAATAAAATTTACCCCCTTACGAGAAATTTGACCGTCATAGATGGTTTCGGAAGTGACTGTCACCTTTCGGGGTAATGGGGGGGCTGAATAATTACTGATTAAAAAGGAGTATCCAACTCTTCGTAGTCGTTTGCATAGGCCAAATAGCTGTCTAGTGTTAGGCGGATAGCGTATTTTGAGATATGCTTTGGTATTCGAATTATGGCTCTTTAGGATTTTACGGGGTAGAAAGAGTATTGGCATCGAATTTCACGAATTAGCACGAATGCCCAAGGGCACGCAAAGCGAAAAGAAAAAATTGGCGAAAATTCGTGTTGCCACAGGCACGCACAGCGATTAGATGCGAAAAATTGTGACTTGACAAATCTACCCCGTAAGTTCCCAGAGACCCCGAATTATTAGTGCTTCTTGTCCACAAAACTCTTGTTGTTCTCGATGATACTAAAAACTACAGAAAACATTTTTGGGCCATTATTTTATCAACTCAATATCCCGGGGCAGAATTTTGAACGCACCAACTGGTAAACGGATTTATAGCGGATTAGCGGATGCATCCGCGGACTTTGGTAGTGATCCACTTGTCGCAGATACGTAAAGCGATCCGCTGCCAATCCACTGCTAAATTTGAAACGTAATTGCTCAAAATGTTAGTGGTGCATTGCATCTCAAAGATGCGCTGCACCATGGGTTGACCAAGAATCCCCTTGAATAACCCGAAGCGCAATATTTATGCCCTTGTGGCATGCATTTTCAAAATGCAATGCACTTCTATCGCTACTTGACCAACATGATTTTGAGCAATTACTTTGAAACGCTCTCCCCGTTTTTTGAGAAGATACTCGTTTGTTTTTTAAAACCTTCATAAGGGAGAAAAGTAAACTCTTACTCCACAGCAGCAATTCCCGTTTTGACTAAAACCAGACTTCGGAAGTCTTCGGATGCCTTTTTGTTAGCGAAATATGTCGTTCGAGACTTCCGAAGTCTTGCCTCTTCTTCATAATATCGGGAATTGCTGACTCTACAGAAGGGATGGTTCATATGGAAAGGAAATTAAGGTTACACTTTCATAGAGCAAACGCCGGTCGAGTGAATTCGGAGCACTAGCGGAGAATTTGTATCGAGACCAAGTTTGCGGGTTATTGAAGGGAATATTGCTGTATTAGGCCGCTAGGTCTCGATACATTTTCGCTAAACTACAGCGAAAACACTCGACCGGCGCTGAGATATTTTACAAAAAGTGTTACCTTAATCGTGAACCACCCCCTACAGAAGTATGAAAATTCGCATAACGGGCATGGTTTATGGCTGCGGGCAAGTCACGGGGAACGGTCGATAATCTTTGAATTCAGCACTTTGTGAATAGTAGCTGATGTCGTCAAGCATTTCGTAATCCATGCCGAAGTATTGGTTGAATATCACTCGGAACGAATTAACGGGGGTGATTTTTTCGTAAACAGCGCCAGGTTCCGCGCCTGGTAAATAATATGCGTTCAGGATAGGCAGCAGTATATTTGGGGCTGCGCCGTTTGGCCCGTGATCTCCTTGCACAATGATGATGGGCGGCACCTGCGATCGCTCTATGATATTTTTCATAACGCCCGGCATTTGGGAGTCAATGAATTTTGCGTTGTTGCTGTAGCCTTCGACAAATTCCGTGTCCGTATGGTGATGCTCGTATTTCCCCTCAGGGTTGAAGATAAAGGGTTCGTGCGGGACGAGTAAGTGAGCCATAACGAATTTTGGGCTTTTGCGATAGGGGACTCTTTGAAGCTCGTCGAGAATGTACAAGGTTTGGCGGTAATGCTCCAGATAAGCCGCATTTTCTGCATCCAGCGTGACATCGTCAGGCAAATTGCGCTCGAAATTGGCCAGCAGTTGAAGCCACGATTGCAGCCACGTCGTATTGATCAACATGACTTCGTACTCGTTGAGGTTTGTGAATGGATAAATGTCTTCGTAAATCTCGGATTTCGAACGCCTCGAGAGCAGAATGTCGACGCCTAAATCGATGTTGTGTGTGGCGCGGGATTCGAAACCAATTGTGGTATATCCCAATGTCTCCAGCGTTTGACGCACCACACTATACTTCCAATCTGGCAGCGTGTTCGGGTCTTCCAAAAAATCTTGAAGGTAATTTAGATTGAGAGTTGATGTAAGGGAATATTCGGTGCGCCAGTAATTTGTCTGGCTGCAATCGGCGACGCTAAAACCAATATCTTCCAGTTCGCTGGTAAAGGTGGAGTTATCATATTCGAAGCTATCGAGCAAAACATCTGATCGAGCATGAGCGTCCAGGATGATATAGTAAATGTCGGGGATTTCCTCGGGGCTGCCAGAAATCTTTTCTCCGATCATCGCGGCGACTCGTTCACGATTCTCGGCATTTGCCCTCATTCTCTTGATCTCGAATGAAGCCGCGTTGATGATTGCAAACGCTAACAGCGTGATACTTACGATTTCCAGGAATTGATTGATTTCTTCGAGTTTGGGGAGCTTTTTTGCAATCCACCAACATCCAACAAAAAGGATCACGAACCAGATAACGGTCAGATGCCTGTTGTGGATTTTATTTGGCCAGCTGTTCTCGAAGTACGTGAAAATATGACCGTAGATAAAAAAGAGAAAGACCACAAAGGTTATGGCTATTGCAGCCCTTTTATGATTTTTAATGGCGATATTGGCGATAAACACAAGAATAGCAACAATTCCTATTGTGATTTTTATAGAGCGCAGGATTGCCGTGTAATGCACGTATTCTACATTGAAGTTGTATAACGCCAATATGGGAAAGATGCTGAAAAGAAGGGGGTAAATGTAGGTGAATTTTATAAAAGTGCGCGCTTGTTTTATCATTTTCTTTTCATCAAATATAAACGCCGTTCTGACGCTCGAATGTCTTGTGCTGCTTTAATATCATAGTAATGCTCAAAAGCCTTCATAAAGCCGCTCTGGGTGTAATTTTCGAAAATATCCTCGCGGCTGCTCAATAAACGCTGCACTTGCGAGTCTGCTTTGGGGACGAATTCAATGATCAGCCACTCAGTCAGTTCACAAAAGTATTCGGCTATCATAGCCAGGGGCAGGTTGTTGCTTATGGCTAGATGATGGATCAATGCCAGAGCATATACCAAATCGGCATTGGCCCGATCCGGTAGGGATGATCGTTCTTTGTTTGCCCAGCCTATATTGGGGCTTGGGTTTACTAAGTCTATGAGCAAGGGTAAAAGATGGGTTTCGTTTCTTTCTTTGATGGTGAGATAATTTTTCTCCACGGCCGCGGGATCGATATCGAAAGCGATGGTTTGGATTCCTTTGTGGCTTGCAATGCGGCTAAATTGCCCTGTGTTAGCCCCCAAGTCCCACACTATTTCCGGAGAGGCCTGGTTCGTAAAATCAGCGACCAGTTTAGCTTTATGGGTCATTGACTCGTCGGAATAATTTGTGCAATTGTAGTATTGGCCCCAATCCGTGCCAACTGCTCCCCAGGTGAGTTTTTCTATGGTTCTTTTTAGGCTGTCCACGAGGCCGTAGAGTGCGGTTTCACTCATTTGGCGGCTGGATGTTTTCAAAGCATCTGTTTCTGCCCCGGCGAAACGCTGTTGGGCCTTAGCGTGCAGGTGGATGTGGGTCAATGTGCCAAAGTTGAGGTAGGTTTTCTTCGGCAGTAAAGAGCTGGCCAGATCGAGCGGAATACCGTCAATATAAACCCTCGACAATTGGCTCAAGCGAATGTCCGTGTGCGCCATAAGTACCAGCGGGGCGAGAAAGTGTTGGCAAAATTGGCGATAGGCAACCCACGGTTTTCCCTCTGCGTAAATCTCGAAAGAGAGCGTATCGATGAGAATCGGCTTGCCTGTCCCTACTTGAAACTGGATATTGTATGCGCTGCTATCTTTAAGCGACATGCCATGTTTCATAGCAAGTTGCTGTATTTTCAACGTCAGCAGGGCGGCATCTTTGAGTTGGCTAAAACTCCACTCGAATGGATAAGAAATGAATTCCAAATGCGATGGTTGGATTATCTTATAGGCGCGATCGTCTGCTGGAATGTCAATCGCCGCGTCCTGATGGGGGATAAGCCAGCCTCGCTCTAGCAGGGTTTGGTACAGGCCCGATTCGATTAGTTGATCGAAATCCTTTTGGTAGCTCGCGTTGATCTGGCGATATAAGCTGTCGTTGTGCCAAAAAAGGAAACCGCTGGGATCGCGGAAAGATGCTGGTTGACGAGATTTATCCGACATCGCTGGCGTCATCGTTGTCTTTTTCTTGTGCCGAAGAGCCGCGGAAGAAGGAAGTTAATTTGCCCCAATATCCGCGCAATAAAAAACCGGCTCCGACCAGGCCGGCGATGAGCAATTGGAGGATAAAACTCCCCGATCCGGGGTCAAGATAAGCTGTGTTTCCCTTTGTGAGGGCGTTGAGTATAGCTAACGAACTTTTTAGTGCCTGAGGCATAGAA
>JAYELX010000093.1:0-4852 GCA_034717875.1 Chloroflexota bacterium
CACGCTGGTTAAGCGATCCAATTTGGGGCGTAGAGCTAATTTATAAGTGACTGTCACCTGATGCAAAAACCTTCATCACTTACCTTTTTACCACTACCCGGACTAAATGATAAACTAACTGTTTTTTTCAAACCAACAAGCTTTTGAGCAATTACGATTATTCCTCGGGTGGGACGTAGAACTGGCGCCGATAAAGATCAGCATAAAGCCCGTTGTGAGCCAGCAGTTGGTCGTGGCTGCCGCGCTCGACGATTTCGCCTTCGTCCAATGCCAAAATCACATCGGCTTTGCGAACCGTCGAAAGGCGATGAGCAATCACAAAGCTGGTGCGTCCCGCCAATAGATGCGCTAACGCTTTTTGGATCAACGATTCGGTGCGAGTGTCTACACTAGCGGTGGCTTCATCCAGAATCAAGATGCGCGGGTCTGCCAGAATGGCACGGGCAATGGAGACTAGCTGCCGCTGCCCCTGGCTGAGCATTCCGCCACGCTCGCCAACCTCGGTCTGATAGGCTTCGGGCAGGCGAGTGATGAAACTATGTGCGTTGGCCGTTCTGGCTGCTTGGGCAACTTCTTCGTCCGCAGCGTCCAGACGCCCATAGCGGATATTCTCCATCACTGTGCCGGTGAACAGGAAAGGCTCTTGCAGCACCATGCCAATTTGAGAGCGGATACTCCTCTGAGTGACATTCCTCACATCGTGCCCGTCCAGGTGTACGCTGCCTGCGCCCACGTCGTAGAAACGCGGTATCAAACTCGCCAATGTTGATTTTCCCGCCCCCGTGGGGCCAACCAGGGCTACCGTCTGACCGGCTTCCGCTTCGAAGCAGATATTCCGCAACACGGGAGTATCTTGTTTATAAGCAAAGGTGACATTATCGAAAACAACGTTCCCATCCATCATGGGCAATTCGTCTGCATCGGGAGCATCTTGTATTTCCGGTACGGTATCCACCAGCTCGAAGACACGCTCAGCGGCAGCAAACGCCGATTGAGCCAACGTCCAGGCTTGAGAGATCATCTGCACCGGGCGGAAGAAATTCCGCACATATTGTAAAAAGGCAACCACTACTCCCACACTGACAACCCCCTCCACAGCCAGGTAGCCGCCGTACCCAGCCACAATAGCAAGGTCTATGGTGCTGAGTACGTCCATAGCGGGGGCAAAAGCCGATGTGACTGCGTTTGCGCTGACGTTGGCATCGCGGTTGGCCGCATTTCGCTCTGCAAAACGACGGATATTTAGATCGCTACGATCGAAGGCTTGAGCTACTTTTACGCCGTCTAATTCTTCCTGCAAGTCTGCTGAAACATCACCAATCGTTTCACGCGTCTGTCGGAAAGCTTTTCGAGCCAGGCGCGTAAATTTTCCAGTGGTCAGCAGCATAAAAGGAAGAATAGCCAAAACGGCCAAAGCAAGCGGCCAACATAAACTGAACATGGCGACAATCACGCCAATGAGGGCGAACAAAGCCCCAATGGATTGAGACAAGCCCTGGCTGAAGAAGGAATTTATGGCGTCGATATCGTTGACAAGCCTGCTCATCAAATCGCCCGTTTCTTCGCTTTCCACATATTGGAGGGAAAGAGTCGCTACTTTTTCGAAAATCTCCACCCGCAAATCCGCTAACACCCGCTGCCCGGCCCAAGACATCAAATAGACTTGATAGCGCATGGCAAACATACTGATGATATAAACGCCGATCAACGCGAGCATGGTATTTGTCAAGCCTATTTTGTCACCTGCTGTGATAAAGCTGTCAATGGCATAACCGATCAAAAACGGGCCGACTGCTTGGGTAGCTGCATTGATCAAAATCAACACAAACGCGCCCAACACAGCGTGCCAATATGGACGCAAGTGACGCACCAGGCGCGCAACCACTACTCCGCTGTCTGTGGCTTTCTCATCTGAACTTTGTGCAACGCGTCGCATCCTATGCCCCATCATAGCGTCACCTCCTCATCTTGTGCTGTTGTCTCAGATTGATCGCCAAATTGGGTATCCAATATCTCCACGTATAATGCGCTGGTTCTTAGCAATTCGTGATGCTGTCCTTGTGCCGCTAAACGCCCGCCATCCAATAATAGAATTGTATCGGCGTTGCGAACCGTACTAATGCGTTGGGCAATCACAAAGCTGGTCCGTCCCTCCATCAACTTTTCTAAAGCCTGTTGAATTTTATATTCGGTCTCAGCATCTACTGACGATGTACTATCATCCAAGATCAAAATGCAGGGATTCACCAGGAGAGCACGTGCAATGGCAATGCGCTGTTTTTGCCCACCAGATAAGCCCACACCACGCTCGCCAACCAGTGTATCGTAGCCTTCTGACAACTCATTGATGAATTCATGCGCTTGGGCTGCCTGCGCCGCGGCGATGATTTGATCCACCTCCGCATCGGGGCGGCCATAGGCGATGTTATCCCCAATCGAGCCTGAGAACAGAGTTGTATCTTGTAATACAATGCCGACCTGCCTCCGCAGGGAATCCAGCTTAACTGTGCGGACGTCGCGCCCATCAATGAGCACGCGTCCACCGGTGACATCGTAAAACCGTGGGATCAAGTTGATGATCGATGATTTTCCTGCTCCGGTTTGACCAATGATAGCAATAGTTTGTCCCGGCTCGGCGGTGAAGGAAATGCGATCAACGATATCATCCCGCCCGCCCACATAACGGAAGCTGACATCTTCGAACTCCACGCGCCCCTCCAAGGCCGGCAGGGATACCGCATCGGGTTTTTCTTCCACCTCGGAATGGGCATCTACGACCTCGAAAATCCGCTGGGCTGAAGCCTCCGCCCGTGAGAGCATAGTGCCGATCATTCCCATCTGGAAAATCGGCATGAGCATGAAGCCCAGGTAACCGGTGAAAGCGACCAGCTCGCCCAGGGTAAGCCGCAGGCCGATCACTTCCAATCCGCCAAACCAAACGACAGCGACCATGCCCAAATTGGCAATAAAGAATATCGAAGGGAAAGCAGTCGAGAAAAGGCGCACAAGCTTGATGTTTTCGTCTAATAAGCTTTCACTTTGTTGTAAGTATCGCTCGGACTCGTATGGTTCACGCGCAAAGGCTTTCACCACCCGCATACCAGCGAGGTTCTCCTGAAGGATGCTGTTGAGCGCGCCCAGTTTCCGCTGCACATTTTTTGA
This sequence comes from Chloroflexota bacterium, assembly GCA_034717875.1. Lineage (GTDB taxonomy): Bacteria > Chloroflexota > Anaerolineae > Anaerolineales > UBA11858 > JAYELX01. Next base: position 3,163 of record JAYELX010000093.1, read on the forward strand.
TATGGGCATGATTTTGCGTACAAACACAGCAAAGAAGCCAAATATCAACGGGATCACCACGAAAAGGATCAGGGCAAGCTCCCAGTTCATCCAAAACATAATTCCCAATGTGCCCAGTAACATGAGGCCGGCTGAGATCAACAGCACCACACCCCGCCCCACAAAGTGATGCACCATCTCGACGTCGGATGTCATGCGGGTCATCAATTTTCCAGTCTGAGAGCGGTCGTGATACGAAAAGCTCAGTTTTTGTAGTTTCTCGAAAATAACGTTTCGTAGATCATAGGCCACACTCTGGGAGGCCACCTCAGACCAATATCGCTGCAAAAAATTGAATACCCCGCGAATGACAGCCACTCCGACCAACGCAGCAGCCGCCTGCCAAACCCGCGTGAGATTGAGGGGAGTAATGCCCTCGTCAACCAGCATGCGCAGAAGTTGGGGCGTGGCTAAATTTGCCATGTTGACAAGCAAAAGGGCTGCTCCACTGCCCACGGCCGCGGGCCAGTAATCTTTAAGATATGCAAGTGCTCGACTGACAGATTTCATGAATCGTTTTCTTCTCCTGTTTTTCATTAAAGCAGAGTATCTTCTCAACAAAACGGGGAGAATGCGTAGGGTAGGTTTTCGCGCAGCATCCCTGAAGAGGGACTGCGCTGTGAACCCCCGGAGGGGATACCTGCCTGAGAATTCGTCGGGGATCCCCTGCGGGGACGCAAAGCGTGGAATCCCACCCTTCCCCGAATTTTTAAGAAGATACAAAGCAGACAAAATATGTGCTTACCCACTCATCCCGTTCCACAACACATCGACGACTACGCGCACATCGTCAGAACAAAGATTTTGCTGATGGTACATTCGACGATGCTGAACCATGCCGTGCAGCATGCCGAACAGAAGAGATGAGGCTGAATATCCTGCTGGCAAATGTCGCAATTCCCCGCTATCCACAGCTTGGGTCAGCGCGTCTTCAAGAGGTTCCAAGATAGTGCGCATCAACTGGGCGCGCTGTTGGTGAGCATCTTCTTTACTGAGACCCGCTGGCTTATGATGCAGTGAAAAGAATAAAGAACGACGTGCTGCGACCAAATCAACGTATTCTGATAACATCGCCTCTACCTTTTCGCGGGCAGATTCTTGATCCGAGGCGGCTGCACGCATACGATTTCCCAACCGCATAGTATAAAGCTCCAATACCTCCTTGAATAAAGCTTCCTTATTAGAAAAGTGATAGTAGAGAGCCGCGTTGGTGACACCGCAAGCCTGAGCAATATCTCGAACAGATACAGCTCGATAACCACGCTCGGTAAATAGCTGTTCGGCGATTTTAAGTATTTTTTGGCGACCAACTGGCGAGGTTTGTGTGCTCATCCGATTTTCCTTACTAAACGTTTGGTAAGTTAGTTTACCTGCTTTGGTCGTTAATGTCAACACGAGAATTTACAACCCGTCCGTGTGCACTCAGATGTTGTCATCCAAATTTTGACCCCACCATCCCCCCATCCCCCTTCCTCCCCGAAATCGGGGAGGAAGGGGGTGCTGAAAGAAGTGAAGCGGGGGTTGGAGGGATGTTTCCCATTCGAACGAAAACATTCCTGACAACTCTTGCATGCACACACCCGTCGCTAAAATTTGACCAAATAATACTCATACGGTATAATCACGCGTCGGTCAAAAAGTTGTTAAACAA
>JAYELX010000094.1:0-4838 GCA_034717875.1 Chloroflexota bacterium
GGTCACCGGCAGAGAATAGGCAGCCGCAAGTATGGAACCCTGACGCAGTACGTAACGCACATTTTCCCAATTGCGACGGGCTATTTCACGCGCCAGTTCGGGGAAGGTGGCTTTGGGCAAGGGGCTGATGGGCAGTTGCAACAGGTTGGTGATGGCCAGTGCGGTTTTGTAATAGCCGGCCTGACTTGTACCCAGGAAAGCTGAAACCCATAATACTTCGCTGTCTTTTGCAACCAGGCTGATGGTGCTGCTCAGGTTGGTGCTGAATGCAAAGGTGAGCAGGTTTCGACGCTCGGATTTCAATATGCTGAGAGGGGTTTTCCACCAATCAGGGCCCCAGGCTCGCCGCGCTTCGATTATTGCTGCGATGCTGATCGAAAGTGAATAGATGATTTTTCCGGTCATGTAAGCCAGCACAATCACGGTTAGATTGGCTTTGGCAATGAATGCAATGCTGATCAAGGTTAGCGTGATGACGCTTTGCCCCACCGTGGCAGCAGCCATGACGCGAAAACGGTCGAATATTTGCAGTAATCCATTAGCGGTTTCGAAAATAACGTTCGCCAACACAATGCACCCATAGATTTGGAACCAATGCGCCAAGCTGGTATCGTGAACAAAGAAGCGAGCACCCAGCGGGGCCAGTGCCCAGATCAATGCCAGTGCGACCAGCGACCCGCATATCTCCAAAAGGGCAGCCATTTTGAAGACTGCCGCGGCGCGTTGGTTATCTCCTTCTTCGTGGTAGTGGCCGACGTAGCGCACCACCAGCTCGTTCATTCGGAAGGATGCAAAGCGGTTGGCGACACTGGTAAATTGGGTGATGGCTCCCAGAATCCCAAAGCTGGCCGGGCCGAGAAGCCGAGCGGCTAGAATGCTCTGGAACATGCTCATCCCCGCAGCAAGGCCTGTGGCACTAAATAAATAGCCCGCATTGGTGACAATGCGGCGGATGAGTTCGTTTTCGAAAATGCGGGATATGAATTGATGAGGTTTTTTTAGCATCTGGGGTGGTCGGGGTGGTCGGGGTGGTCGGGTGGTCGGGTTTTTATAATCCACGCAGGTGGATTTTGCACATCAGCAATGAATTTATTCGTTTGCCGATCAACACATTTCGATCACTCGTGCCCATTCGCGGTTGGCCTGATACCATTCGATGGTGCGCGTGATGCCTTCATCCATGCCGACCGACGGTTCCCAACCCAGCAGCTTGTCGGCTTTGGTGATATCGGCGAGGTTGGCTTTCATGTCGGCGGCGGGGAACGGGTATCGCTCGATGATGGCATTGCGGGACACTTTTCGTTCGATGAGGGCAATCAACTCGTTGATGGTGATGTTTTCATGCCCGCCAAGATTAACGATTTCGAAGCCGATGTCTTGTGTGGCTAAAATGACGCCGCGGGCAATATCATCGATATACGTAAATCCACGCGACTGGGTGCCATCTCCGTTGAGTCGCAATGGCTCACCTTCTGTTATCCATCGAACGAAGCGAAAAACAGACATATCAGGGCGCCCGGCTGGGCCGTAAACGGTGAAAAAGCGCAGCACGGTGACATCTATATCGTATAGATTGTGATAGGCATGAGCGAGAACCTCGGCTCCCTTTTTGCTGGCAGCATAACTTTGAAGCGGGCGGCTGCTGTCGGCCGTCTCCGGGGTGGGGAGGGGGGCATCATCGCCGTAGATGCTGGATGTGGATGCCAGCACGAATTTGGAGATATTTTGTCGCTGGCAAAGCTCCAGCAGGTTCAGGGTTCCGGTGACGTTTGTGTTCACATATACCCAGGGATTCTCGACACTGGCGCGCACACCGGCGCGGGCGGCCAGGTTGATCACCGCGTCGAAATCCTGCCCAATCGAAGATAAATGCTCCACGCTGTTCCAGTAACTGATGTCCAATTTGTAGAATTTGAAATTCTCTCGCTCTTGCAATTGCGCCAGCCTGTGCTCTTTTATACTCACATCGTAGGCTGCGTTCATATTATCCACACCGACGACGGTATGGCCATCGTCGAGCAGCATCTCTGCGACGCGCGAAGCGATAAAGCCAGCAGTACCTGTAATCAAGTATTTCGACATATATTCTCTCTCTATCAATAAACAACCGTCAACGACAGACCAGTAATTCCCGATATGAGGAAATGTCAAGACTTCGGAAGTCTCCAGTGACCTATTTCGCCAATAAATGCGTTTTCAAAGACTTCCGAAGTCTGCTTCTAGCTACAAAGCGGGAATTGCTGACGACAGACCACCGACGGCGGCGTATCATCTGCGGTTAGCAGTCAGCATCGGCGGTTTGGGTTCTATAATCGCACGACTGCAGGATGATCTCGCCCAGCATCACCGAGCGCATTGCGTGTGTCCACAATACACTTGGCCGCCTCCAAAATGGCGGCGTAATCATAGTCGCTGTGATTGGTGATGATGACGATACAATCCGCGGCCTGAACAGCGGCCATCAAATCAGGAACGCTATTCAATTCGATCTCGTCCTCTCGAAGGCTGGGAATATAGGGATCGTGGTAATTCACTATCGCCCCTTTTTTCTGCAAGAGGCCGATCACGTCCAATGCTGGGGATTCGCGCAAATCGTCGATGTCGGGCTTGTAGGCTGCGCCCAATACGAGAACCTGACTCCCTTTGAGAGGCTTGCGCTGATCATTCAAAGCATCCTGCACCAAGCCGATAACGTGACGCGGCATCCCCAGGTTGATCTCCGAGGCAAGTTCGATGAATCTCGCCGTGTAGTTCAGCGAGCGCAGCTTCCACGAAAGATAAAGCGGATCGATGGGGATGCAGTGTCCGCCTAAGCCCGGGCCGGGGGTGAATTTCATAAATCCGAAGGGCTTGGTCGCGGCGGCATCGATGACTTCCCAAACATCAATGCTCAGACGGTCACACATCACAGCCAATTCGTTGACCAGGCCAATGTTGATCATGCGAAAAGTGTTCTCCAGCAGCTTGGCCATCTCGGCAACCTCAGAGGATGACACCGTGACCACCGTTTCCAGGGCTTGATCATACCAGGCGGAGGCCACATCTGAGCAAGCTGGCGTGATTCCGCCAACAACCTTGGGTGTGTTGATCGTGGTCCAATCTTCTCTACCGGGGTCAACCCGTTCGGGGGAAAAAGCCAGGAAGAAATCTTCGCCCACGGTGAGATCGTTCGACCGGCCTAATTGCGGTAGCAAGATTTCTCGGGTGGTGCCAGGGTAGGAAGTTGATTCGAGTACCACAACCATGCCAGGATGGACGTATTTTTTTAGCTCGTTCGTAACCGAGAGGATAAAAGACAAATCGGGATCGCCCGTTTTCCGCAGCGGCGTCGGCACGCAAATGCTGACAGCGTCTATCTCTTTAAGCACCGAGAAGTCTGTCGTAGCCTTCAATTTTCCATCGGCCACTAAACGCGCTACCTGTTCAGTGGGTACGTCCGGAATATAACTTTCGCCTCCATTGAGCGTATTCACCTTGCGCTCATCCGGGTCGATGCCGGTGACAGTGAAACCAGCATTGGCGAAAACGGTCGCAAAGGGCAAACCAACGTAGCCTAACCCTAACACGGCGATATTAGCTGTTTTTTGCTCGAATTTTTCTAATAGTTGTTTTTTCATAATTTTTCTAGATAGTGGGAAAGGTGTAAGGTGACAGTCATCTCTTGGTTCATTGCTTAGAATTAGCCAGGATTTTCTAAAACATACTCAATTGTTCAGGATTCGACTGATGCTCGTCCGGGATATCTGCTTGGTATTCGGGGACTGCCTCAGCCGATGCGATTAAGTCTGGCAATTGCTCGAAATCAGCCTCTATGACAGATTTCAGCGAGGGTTGATGCAGCGCTGCGGCGGGATGATACATGGGTACGATCAAACGCCCTTTGATGCGCATGGCCTGGCCATGTATGGCGCTGATTTTGGCATTGGATACGAATTTTGCCATCGAGTAGCGGCCCAGTGTGACAATCACCTTTGGATTTATGGCTTGAATCTGGCGCTCCAAATAGGGATCACAAGCTGCAAGCTCATCTGGGTGCGGATCACGGTTTCCGGGCGGGCGGCATTTTACCACGTTTCCAATGAAAACGTCTTCTCGCTTCATACTAATATGTTCGAGCAATTCGTCCAAAAAACGTCCTGCCGCGCCGACGAAAGGGCGGCCTTGTTCATTCTCGTGAAAACCAGGCCCCTCACCGATGAACATGATTTCAGCATCAGGGGGACCCTCTCCGGCGACGCCATTTTTGCGCGAGTAATGTAAATCACATTGCCTACAAACTTGAACTTCTGCTTCGATTTTTGCCAGGATTTCTTTGGGTGTCATAGAATTTATTGCTCCTTCCTGCACGGCGGTTGCTCGCTTTGCGCGCCTTTGGCGTGTATCCCCGTTGGGGAAACCACCGTATTAATTATGCCAAGTCTTTGCCTTCGGCATGCACAGCGACGGGCTAGATTTTTCAGGCCGTGCTTTGCTTTGGGTACCTTTGGTATGGCGTGCCTTCAGCATCCCGATGGGAGAAGAGACAGTTCCCTCTCCCCCTGTGAGAGGGTCTTGATAGGAGAAGACAGTTCCCTCTCCCCCTGGGAGGGGTGACGGGGTTGGTCAAGTTCGACGAGAAAGGCCAGGTCATCCTTGATGGGATAAGACAATTCCCTCTCCCACTGGGAGAGGGTTAGGGTGAGGGAAAGGCGACATTTGCAAATTCCACCTTGGTGGTTGCTATCCCGGAATCGGATCGCCGCGGTGCAGGTAGACAGGAGACAAAGCCGCGGGATCATCAATGCGGCCAGATTGCCACCGCTCCCAAGCTAACTCGGCCAAATAAGCCGGGCGCCGCA